>NZ_JBHUXV010000179.1:0-14453 GCF_042669125.1 Streptomyces sp. NPDC057253
GCGTCACAGACCGCCTGCCCGACCAGGTGGTTGGAGACCGCCCAGCACTTCAGGCCGTACTTCTCCAGCAGTTGATGCCGCGACGTCACATAGGACGGGTCGGCCAGTGCCTTGTCGACCTCGAAGTGGTCACCCCAGCAGGCGAGTTCGAGTCCGTCGTAACCGAAATCGCGGGCGAAACGGCACACCTCTTCAAGCGGCAGGTCGGCCCACTGGCCGGTGAACAGCGTGAACGGGCGGGACATGTCTGAAAACCCTCCTCAGACGGCTACGGGGGTGTAGACGGAGTTCTTCTCGGCGCTCTCCTCGACCGCGGCGAGCACCCGCTGGACCTGGAGCCCGTCGGCGAAGGAGGGCTCCGGGCGGCGGCCCTCGGCAATCGCGTGCACGAGGTCACGGGCCTGGTGGACGAAGGTGTGCTCGTAACCCAGGCCATGCCCCGGCGGCCACCAGGCATCCAGATAGGGATGGTCGGGCTCGGTGACGACGATCCGACGGAACCCTGCCGTGGCGGCGGGCTCCCGATGGTCGTGGAACGACAGCTCGTTGAGCCGCTCCAGGTCGAACGCGAGCGAACCGGACTCACCGTTGATCTCCAGACGCAGGGCGTTCTTGCGCCCTGTCGCCATCCGGGTGGCCTCGAACGTGGCGAGTGCTCCCGAGGCGAGCCGGCCCGTGAAGACGGCCGCGTCGTCGACCGTCACCGGCCCGTGCCCGGCACCGCCGGAAGCCGTCAGTCCGGAAGAGGCGCCGTCGAGGCGGGGGCGTTCCCTGACGAAGGTCTCCATCTGGGCGGAGACACCGACCAGGACCTCGCCGGCCAGATACTGGGCGAGGTCGACGATGTGCGCGCCGAGGTCGCCGAGCGCACCCGACCCCGCGTGCTCCCGCTGGAGCCGCCACGTCAGCGGGAAGTCGGGGTCGACCAGCCAGTCCTGGAGGTAGCTGATCCGTACGTGCCGCAGGGTGCCGAGCCGGCCCTCCGCGATGAGGCCGCGCGCGAAGGTGAGGGCCGGCACACGCCGGTAGTTGAAGCCCACCATGGCCAACTGCCCGCGTTCGCGGGCCGCTTCGGCGGCCGCGACCATGGCCTCCGCCTCGGCGACCGAATTGGCCAGCGGCTTCTCGCACAGCACGTGCTTGCCCGCCTCCAGTGCCGCGATCGCGATCTCCGCATGGCTGTCACCCGGTGTGCAGATGTCGACGAGTTGCACGTCGTCGCGGGCAATGAGGGCACGCCAGTCGGTCTCGGTCGCGGCCCAACCGAGCTTGTCGGCCGCCGCCCGCACACCCTGCCCGTCGCGGCCGGCGATCGCGGCCAGGACCGGCCGCAGAGGCAGGTCGAACGCGTGCCCGACGGTGCGCCACCCTTGTGAGTGGGCGGCGCCCATGAACGCGTAGCCGACCATGCCGACGCCGAGCGTCGGCGCCGCGGTCCGACTGTCCCTCTGTTCCATACGGATTCCTCCTGGTCGGAGTGTCACTGAGTCGTCGTGGTGTGCGCGGGGCCGCGGCCCGGCCCGGTCAGATGAAGCCGGTCGGCAGGTACTGGTCGACGTTGTCCTTGGTGACCACGGCCGAGTAGAGGGTCAGCGACGACGGGATCTCGAACTCGGCGAGTCCGCCGATGCCCTTGCCCTGTCCGAGCGCCCGGGCGAGATCGATCGCGGAGGCGGCCATGGTCGGCGGGTACAGGACGGTGGCCTTCAGCACGCTGTTGCCGGCCTTGATGGCGTCCATCGCGGACTTGGCGCCGGCCCCGCCGACCATCAGGAAGTCGTCGCGGCCAGCCTGGTCGATGGCGCGCAGCGCGCCCACGCCCTGGTCGTCGTCGTGGTTCCACAGCGCGTCGAAGCTGGACTGGGCCTGGAGCAGCTGGGCCATCTTGGCCTGACCGGACTCGACCGTGAAGTCGGCCGCCTGGCGGGCCACCTTGCGGATGTTCGGGTAGTTCTTCAGGGCGTCGTCGAAACCCTTGGTTCGCTGCTGGGTCAGTTCGAGGTTGTCCAGGCCCGCGAGTTCGACGACCTTGGCGTTCTTCTTGCCCTTGAGCTGCTCGCCGATGTAGTGCCCGGCGTTGAGGCCCATGCCGTAGTTGTCGCCGCCGATCCAGCAGCGGTACGCCTGCGGCGAGGCGAAGACGCGGTCCAGGTTGACGACGGGGATGCCCGCGCGCATGGCCTGGAGGCCGACCTGGGTGAGGGCCTTGCCGTCGGCCGGGAGGATGACCAGGACATCGACCTTCTTGTTGATCAGCGTCTGGACCTGGCCGATCTGCTGGGCGGTGTCGTTGGAGCCCTCGGTGATCTCCAGCGTGACGTCCGAGTACTTCTTCGCCCGCGACTTGGCGTTGGAGTTGATGGCGTTGAGCCAGCCGTGGTCGGCCTGCGGGCCGGCGAAGCCGATCGTGACCTTCTTGCCGGGCTTGTCGTCCGCGACCGGGGCGGCGTTGTCCGCGGCCTGAGCCTGCTCCTTGGGCTCGTTGCTGGTGCACGCGGTGAGCACGGCGCCGGCGGAGACTGCGGCGGTGCCGAACAGGAGCGCTCTGCGGCTGGTGGCGGAGTTCTTGGGCAGGGGGGTTTTGGGCATGGCGGATCGACCCTTCGACTGGGCGGGTGCGTCGGACGAGGTGAGGTCCGACGGGGGTGCTGTGCGTCCGACAGAGGAGATGGGGTGCCGGACGGCGGTGTCAGGGGCCGCCGTCCGGCGTGCTGCACGGTGTCAGGTGTCGCCGTGCAGCGACCGGCGCTGGACCAGGACGGCGGCGACGATGATGGCGCCCTTCGCGATCTGCTGGACAGCGGTCTCCAGGTTGTTCAGGGCGAAGATGTTGGTGATCGTGGTGAAGACCAGAACGCCCAGGACGGAGCCGATGATGGTGCCGCGGCCCCCGCTGAGCAGGGTGCCTCCGATGATCGCCGCGGCGATGGCGTCCAGCTCGTAGAGGTTGCCGTTGGTGTTCTGGCCGGAGCCGGCGAGCACGATCAGCATGAACGCGGCGATGCCGCAGCACAGGCCGGAGAGCAGGTAGAGGTACAGGCGCTGGCGGCGTACGTCGATACCGGCGAGCCGGGCCGCCTCCGCGTTGCCGCCGACGGCGACGGTGCGCCGGCCGAAGGTGGTGCGGTTCAGCACCAGCCAGCCGATGACGGTGACCGCGGCGAAGATCAGGACCAGGGGCGGAATGCCGAGGATGTAGGAGTCCCTGGCCCCCAGGTCGAGCACCGAGGAGACGCTCACGATCTGTGTGCTGCCGTCCGTGATCTGCAGGGCCAGGCCCCGGGCGGAGGCGAGCATGGCCAGCGTCGCGATGAACGGCACCATCCTGCCGTAGGCGATCAGCAGTCCGTTCACCAGGCCGCAGCCGACACCGACGACCAGCGCGGTGAACAGGATGCCCGCGAAACCGAACTCCTGGGTGGCGACGGTCGTGGCCCACACCGAGGCGAGCGCCACGATCGCGCCGACCGACAGGTCGATGCCGCCGCTGGTGATGACGAAGGTCATGCCGACGGTGACGACGCCGATCACGGACGCCTGGGTGAGGACGAGTTGGAGATTGCTCGTCGCGAGGAACTCGTCCGGTGCGGTGATCCCGCCGACCGCGACGAGGACGGCGAGGACGCCGAGCAGGGACAGGGTGCGTACGTCCCACCCCCACCGCGGCCCCGATCGCCGCGAACTCTCCTGCTGCGCCGCGGACTTGGCGGCGGACGTCGGCGCATCGTCGTGCGCCGCGGTGGTCGGCTGCGTCATGGCGTCGGGCTCCCTTCCATCACAAGATCGAGTACACGGTGCTCGTCGAGCTCCCGGGCGTCCGCCGTGTGCACGACGCTGCCTTCGCGGAGCACCAGCACCCGGTCGGCGAGCCCCAGGACCTCGGGCACCTCACTGGAGACGAGCAGTACGGCCAGGCCCTCGTCGGCCAGCCGGCGAATCACCGCGTAGAGCTCCGCCCGGGCGCCGATGTCGACGCCTCTGGTGGGCTCGTCCAGCAGCAGCACCTTGCAGCCGCGCAACAGCCAGCGGGCGAGCACGGCCTTCTGCTGGTTGCCGCCGGACAGGGTCCTGATCGCGGCGTCGGGGTTGTCCGGGCGCAGGGACAGCTCCCGCACCGCCTGGTGCGTCGCGGTCCGCTCGGTACGGCGGTCGAGCCAGCCCGCGCGGGCGAACCGGGACAGCGTGGAGATCGAGACGTTGCTGCTGACGGACTCCAGCATCAGCAGGCCCTGCGCCTTGCGTTCCTCGGGCGCGAGACCGATGCCGGCACGGACGGCGGCGCGGACACTGCCGGGGCGCAGGGGCGTGCCGTCGACGAGCACGCGGCCTTCGTCGGGCTTGCGGGCCCCGTAGATCGTCTCCAGGATCTCACTGCGTCCGGACCCGACGAGCCCGGCCAGACCCACGATCTCACCGGGCCGCAGCTCCAGGTCGACGGGGGCGAACTCGCCCCGCCTGCCCAGCCCTTCGACCTTCAGCACGGGCTCCCGCTCCGCGGCGAACCCGGCCTCGGGCCGCTCGGGGAAGACGTACTCCACGGTCCGCCCGGTCATCAGGGCCACGACCTCATGGGTCGGGGTGGACTCGGCGGGCAGACCGCCCGCGACCGAACGCCCCTCCTTGAGGACCGTGACCCGGTCGCCGATGCGCCGGATCTCCTCCAGGCGGTGGGAGATGTAGACGACGGCGACGCCCTCGGCGGTGAGGTCGCCGACGATCCGGAACAGGTTGTCCACCTCTTCGGGGTCGAGCGCCGCCGACGGCTCGTCCATCACGATCAGCCGTACCTCGTGGGACAGCGCGCGGGCCATCGAGACGATCTGCTGCTGCGCCGCGGACAGGTCACCGACGAGCCGCGTCGGCTCGATCTCCGGGTGCCCCAGGCGTTTCAGCAGCTCCGCGGTCGCGGCACGGGCGGTGGAGCCACGCACCACGAATCCGGCCGAGGTGGGTTCGTGTCCGAGGTAGACGTTCTCCGCGACGGACAGCCCCTCGATCAGGTCGAGTTCCTGGTAGATGGTGGCGATGCCCAGACGCATGGCGGCGACCGGCGACCCGAGGGTCACGGGCTCGCCCCGCCAGCTGATCTCACCGCTGTCCGGCTGGTGGGCGCCGGCCAGCACCTTGATGAGCGTGGACTTCCCGGCCCCGTTCTGGCCGAGCAGACAGTGCACCTCGCCGGCCTGGACGTCGAGGTCGACACCGTCCAGGGCGCGAACGCCGGGGAACGACTTGGTGATACCGGACATGGTGAGCAGGGGTGGTTGTGGTGCCATGAGGAATCCCCTCGGCGGATGCGGGCCGTGAGTGGGCGGTGTGCGCCGTGTCGGCGTGGAGGTTGAGAAGCGCAGGGCAGGCTTGATCGTCCGGCAGCCTTGTTGTCGCTGTGCTGCGGCTGTCCCGGTGCGTGAGGGGTCAGGCCGGTGAGAAGACGTGGTCGCTGATGAGCCGGGCCGCGCCGATGGCTCCGGCGGCCGGCCCCAACTCCCCCAGTACGATCGGCAGGTTGCCCGTGGCCAGCGGCAACGACTGCCGGTACACCTGGGTCCTGACGCTGGCCAGGAGCGTGTGCCCGAGTCCGGTCACTCCGCCACCGATCACCACCAGTCCCGGGTTGAAGAAACTGACGAGCCCCGCGATGACCTGCCCCAGGCGTTTCCCGCCCTCGCGGATCAGCTCCAGAGCCACCGGGTCGCCGGCCGCCGCGGCGGCGGACACGTCCTCGGCGGTCAGACGTCCGGCTGTCGCCAACCGGGCGGCGAGGTGTGCGGAGCGGCCCTCATGCGCGGCCTGCTCCGCGTCGGCGGCCAGAGCGGCACCGCTGAAGTGGGCTTCCAGACAGCCCCGGTTGCCGCAGGCGCACGCGCGGCCTTCCGGTTCCACCTGGATATGGCCGATGTCGCCGGCGCTGCCGGTGGTCCCGCGGTGGACCTCCCCGCCGGCGACGATGCCGCAGCCGATGCCGGTGCCGATCTTGACGCAGAGGAAGTCGCCCACGGAGCGTGCCACGCCCGCGTGCATCTCCCCCATCGCCATCAGGTTCACGTCGTTGTCGACCATGACCGGACAGCCGAGTTCCTGACTGAGCGCCTCCCGGACCGGGAAGCCGTCCCAGCCCGGCATGATCGGCGGAGCCACCGGGACGCCCTCGGGGAAGCGCACCGGCCCCGGGACGCCGATGCCGGCGCCGTCGAAACCCTCCGCCAGCCCCGAGGCCCTCAACTTCGCTGCCATCGACAGGACTTGCTCGAAGACCGCGACCGGGCCCTCGCGGACGTCCATGGGCTGGTTCAGATGCCCCAGGACCTCCAACTCGGCGTTCGTCACGGCGACATCGATCGACGTGGCCCCGATGTCGACGCCGAGGAAACGCAGCGTCGGCGCGAGCCGGATGTTGTGCGAGCGGCGGCCGCCCCGGGACGGAGCCAGCCCGTCCGCGACGACCAACCCGGTCTCCAGCAGCCGGTCCACCTCGACGGCGAGCTTCGAACGGGACAGGTCCACCAGATCGCCCAGCTGAGCACGGGAGTTGGGCCCGTTGTCACGCAGCAGACGAAGCAGTCGCGCCTGATGGGTGTTCTCAGGTCGAGCCGTCATCCGTCTCACGATCCCTCCCCTCACCCGCTGTTGGGTTCCGGACGCGCGTCTGCGCCGACTGCGTCGTCAGGCTGTCGGAGAGGAACGTAACAACGATTTTCTGGAGTGGGAAGTACTTGTGCAGCAGTCCGGCGTTCTTTTTCCACCTCCAGGACAAAGTCGGAGCGGGACCGTCGCCGGCGTGTGCCGGTCGGCAGGCCCCGCTGCGTATTGCGTCGACATGGAGTACCCGGACCTTTCCGCGCTCCCCCGGAACTGCGCGAGGTGCTGGCGCTGGGGGACGCGGTCCCGGGGCGGAACTCGTTGCCGGACCGCCGGCCCCTCGTGGAGAGGGTGTTCCAGGTGCGGTTGCCGAGCGGGCCGGGCTTCGTGTGTGTGCGGGTGCCGCGTCAGGCTGCGTCGGCTGCCGCGGCGAGGATCCGGGCCAGTTCGTCGGGCCTGGTGATCATCGGCCAGTGACCGGAGTCGATGTCGGCGAAGTCGACGTGTTTGGCCCTGGCGAGCTCCGGCAGGTCGCCGGCGTCGATCCATTCCCGAGCCTGCACGGGCGTGAACTCCGGGCACACGAGCACGACCGGGACGTCGAACCGCCGGTCGTCCGCCAGCCGCACCACACCCCTGGCCACTCCCTCTGGCACCGGGATCGCGGCAGCCGCCAGCTCTCGCCTGGCCTCGTCGTCGAGGTCGACGGCGTCCGGCCCCTCGAACGGGCCCCAGCCCGGGAAGGGCATCACGCCGTCCCTCACCTCGAAGAAGTCCGCGTACACCTGCCCGTCAGGGGAGGGGAAGCCGCCGACGAGGGCGACCTTGGCCAGCCGCTCCGGACGCCGGTCGGCCGCCAGCCAGGCCAGCGAGCAGGCGGCGGAATGCCCCACCACCATGACCTCGCCGGATGCCGCGTCCACCGCGGCGAGCACCGTCTCCACCTGGTCGTCCAGTGTGGCCGACGCGGTGCCGTCCCCCTGGCCCGGGAGGGTGAGCGGCACCGGGCGATGGCCGAGCGCCTCCAGCGCGGAAGCCACCCGGCCCCACACGGATCCGTTCAGCCACAGGCCGCCGATGAGCAGGATGTCCATGGTCAGTTCCCCTTCCTCTGCTGCACGGATGTCACCGTAGGAGGAGATCCGGACGATCTACTGCCGGTTTCCCCGGCGACCGGCCGCTCTTCTGCCCAGGAGGTCCCCGGAGCGGACTAGCCTGCTCCCGTGCCGAACGACCTCAGTCCCACCGCGCGAGCCCTGCGCACTCTGGAGATCATCCAGGCGCGCCCCGGAACGACAGCCGGTGAACTCGCCCTGCGGCTGGGTGTCACGGAGCGAGCCGCCCGCCGATACGTCGGGATACTCCGCGAGGCCGACATCCCCGTGGAGTCGGCCCGGGGGCCGCACGGCGGCTACCGGCTGGGGCGCGGGACGAGACTGCCCGCCGTGCATTTCACCCAGGCCGAGGCCCTCGGCCTGGTGATGGCCGTGCTCAGCGGCCAGCCGGGCGCGGCCGATGCCGACGACCTGGTCGGCACCGCCCTGGGCAAGGTCGTCAAGGCATTGCCGGAGAGTGTCGGCCACCATGCGTCGATGCTGCGGGAGTACGCGTCCGCCGCGCCGGACCCGTACTCGACCCGTCCGGACCCGGCCGTCACCAGCGAACTCGTCGAGGCCGTCGCCGCCCGGCACCGCGTGCGGATCACCTACCGCAGCGAGGCCGGCAACGAGTGGCAGGCGGACGTGGATCCCTGGTCCCTGGTCGTCCGGTACGGCCGCTGGTACCTGCTGTGCCACTCCCATCGCGCCGACGCCGTCCGTACGTACCGGGTCGACCGGGTCCGGTCCGTCCAGCGCACCGGGCACGGGTTCGAACCGCCCGCGGATCTCGACCCGGTGGCGGTGCTGGAGGAGAACCTGGGCCTCGGATGGGAGTTCCCCACGCGCGTGGTCTTCGACCTCCCCCTGACCGACGTGGCCCCCTGGATCCGGCCGCCCATGGGACGGCTCGACCCCTCCGGGGACGGATGCGTGCTGGTCGGCAGCACGCGCAACCCGACCATGTACGCGCAGGAATGGCTGGCGGAGCTGCCGTTCGCCTTCCGTGTCGAGGGCGGGGAGGAATTGCGTACCGCGGTCGCGGCACTCGCGGCACGCTTCACCGCGGCCGTGTCCGACCGGCCGTAGCCGCTTCTTCTCGTCCTCGTCCACCCGTACCGCTCCTTGTCAGTGACGAGGCGGCGGGGGTGGCATGGTGGTGAGTCCCGGCGGTGGCTCCGGCCAGACCAGCAGGACCTGGCAGGGGGCATGGTCGACGACGAACCGGCTCGCCGGGCCCAGGCTGCGCGGCCCCAGACGGCTCCGGTAGCCGTCGCGGGCCAGGATCAGCAGATCGGCGCCGTCGGCCGCGGCGACGACCTCCCGCTCCACGCGTCCGGTGCGCTCGACCCGCGTGCTCGGGCGCCCCAGCCGGTCGGCGGCGGCCTGGAGCAGTTCCTGCGCGGAGGCGGCCGCCAGCTGTTCCAGACGCGTGCCCGGATCCCGCTGGGGGTGACCGCGGCCGAGCAGTCCGGCGAAGGCGCCGTGCGCGGCACCCGAAACCTCCGTCGGGGTGACGTGCAGCAGGACGACGTCGGCGTCCGCCGGGGCGAGGGCGCGGGCTGCGTCCACGCAGGCGGGCCAGTTGCCCTCGACGATCCAGACGACCACAGCCATGGGGTCAGCCTCCTCCGATCACGGCCAGTGAGCCCCACAGTGCCAGCACGGCGGCCCCGAGGCTCGCCGGTACCGCGTACACGCCGAGGCGGGTGAACTCCTTCAACCCGACCTCGCCGTCGTGGGCATGGACGATACGCCGCCACAGCAGCGTGGCCAGCGAACCCGCGTACGTCAGGTTGGGACCGATGTTCACGCCGAGCAGGACGGCCAAGACGGCACCGGCCCCCAGGGGTGCGGTCAGCGGCAGGAGCACGAGTACCGCGGGCAGGTTGTTGATGACGTTGGCGAGGACGGCGGCCAGCGCAGCGACGGCGAGCAGTTCCAGGAGCCCTGTGCCACTGGGGATCAGGTGTCCCAGAGCCTTGTCGAGGCCGTTGTCCACGACGGCCCGGACCACGATCCCGAGCGCCAGCACGAAAGCGAGGAAAGGCACGGAGGCGGCGCTCAACAAGGCCCGCGGGGTGCTGCGGCGGCGCAGCAGGGCTCTGACGGCGAGGGCCAGCGCGCCGGCCAGCGCCGCCCAGGCCGGGTCGATGCCGATGACCGAGGTCAGCACGAATCCGGCGAGCGTGCATCCCACGGTCACCAGGGCGAACATCGGCAGTGGCGGCGGCTCGCCCGTGAAGTCGGCCTGGCCGCCCGCGTCCAGGTCGGCGGCGAAGAAGCGGCGGAAGATCAGATACTCGACGCCGATCGCGGCCGCCCAGGGCAGTGCCATGAGGGCGGCGAACCGGGTGAAGCTCAGCCCACTCGTGGTGAACGCCAGCAGGTTGGTCAGGTTCGAGACCGGCAGCAGCAGTGAGGCCGTGTTCGACAGATGGGTGCAGGCGTAGACATGCGGTTTGGGGCGCGCGCCGATCCGGGCCGCGGTGGCGAACACCACCGGTGTCAGCAGGACCACCGTGGCGTCCAGGCTGAGCACCGCCGTGATGACCGACGCCGCGAGGAACACCTGGACCAGCAGACGCCGGGGCCGGCCGGCCGCCGTGCGCGCCATCCAGGCACCGCACGCGTGGAACAGCCCGTCCTCGTCACAGAGTTGGGCCAGCACGAGCACTGCCGCCAGGAAGCCGACGACGGGAGCGAGCTGTTCGATCTCGTCCCACGCGGTGTCCCACGAGATGGCCCCGGTGGCGACGACCAGGACCGCCGCGGGTACGGCCACCACCGCCTCCGGCCAGCCGAAGGGGCGCACGATCGCACAGGCCAGCACCATCACGAGCAGGACCACGGACAGAGTCTCCGCGAGCTGGGTGTTCAGGATCGTTTCCTCCCGCGCGTCGGCGGATGACCCCGCCGGTGCCTCAGTGCGAAAGGTACCCCGCTCGAACCTCACGGGCGTACAGCGACGAGAGGTGGCCCGACAGCAATGCCGTGGCGGATGGGGAATGCTTCCCTCGGATGCTCAGGGAGCGCCCCCGTAAGGCAGGGCGCCGGCTTCGGAAGGCGGGAACGCTGTGCGCTTGCTCTCCGGTACGTCGTCGGGCGGCGTGATCGAACAGCCCTTCACCGTCGATGAGGTCCCCGGCGTCCTGTGGACGCCGAAGGACGCCCGAGGCACCCGTCCCCTGATCCTGATGGGACACGGCGGCGGGGAGCACAAGAGGGCGCCCGGCATCCTGGCACGCGCGCGTCGCTTCGCGGCCGAGGGCGGGTTCGCGGTCGCCGCGATCGACGTGCCCCACCACGGCGAGCGGCCGACGGGCGAGGAGTTCGACCGGCTCGCTGCGGAGTACCGGGCGCGTGCGGCCGTCGGAGAGGACACGGCCGCGCTGGACACCGCCCTGTACCGGCTGGTGGTCGGTCGGACCGTCGCGGACTGGCGGGCGGTCCTGACCGCGCTCCAGCGACTCGACCATGTGGGCGCCGGACCGGTGGGCTATTGGGGCGTGTCACTGGGCTGCGCGCTGGGCATGCCGTTCACCGCCGCGGAGCCTCGCGTCCGGGCCGCGGTGCTGGGCCTTCAGGGGTCGCCCGTGCTGGCCGGGACCGCGGCGCGCATCACCGTGCCGGTGCGGTTCCTGGTCCAGTGGGACGATGAGCTGATGCCGCGCGAACAGAGCCTGGCGTTGTTCGACGCCCTCGGTTCGGCCGACAAGACGCTGCACGCCAACCCCGGCAAGCACGGGGACCTGCCGTGGTTCGAGCCGGAGGACTCGCTGCGGTTCTTCACCCGGCATCTGGGCTGACCCGGGTTCCGTGTGAGATGAGGACGCCGGCGCCGCCGCCGAAAGACTTCCGTCGCGGATGCATGGACCGCACGACACCGGGCACGCGGGGTGCAGGGCCTTGCAGCGCTGTTCCCCCGTGGCGTTGCAAGGCCCTTCTCCCTGCCAGGCGAGCGTCAACTCCACTGCGCCCCACCGGGGACGAGCCGCCGGACGGCCGCACGCGGGAGCTCGGTCATCGGCCCAGGCCGCATGTCCGGCCGCGGTCACCGCGCCTGTGCCCGTGCGCCGGGATCCGCCGCCGGGCGACGGGTGGAGCGGCGGGGGGTCAGCACCGGTTGCACCAGCCTGCGCCGGTCCGTACCGCCGCGGGCGTTGAGGACGGCGATCAGCAGGTCCACGGCCTCCTCCCCCATCCGGTCCGGGCGGAGGCTGAGCGTGGTGACGGGCGGGGTGGTGCTCGCGTAGTCCGGGTCCTCGCTGACGCACGCCACCAGCAGGTCACGCGGCACCCGAAGACCATGGCGCCGGGCCACGGCGAGGATGTTGTGACCGGAGTCGGAGTAGACGCCGATCACGGCGTCGGGACGCGGAACACGGTCGAGGAGACGCCGGACCGCGTCCTGCTCGGTCGTGAAGTAGTCCGGCATCGAGGCGTACTCCTCCACGAGGACCGGTGCGCGACGGTCCCGGCACCAGGACCGGTAGGCGTCCGCGATCAGCGCCGGGTAGGCGTCGTCGTGCCGGGGCAGGGAGAGCGCGATCCGCCGGGCACCACTCTGTGCGAGATGGTCGAGCAGCAGGGCCAGGCCCGTTTCGTGGTCCGTGTCCACCCACGCGTCGCCCCGGTGCGGTTGGGGCGGCCGCCCTTCGCAGACCATCGGAAGGCCCCGCTCGCGCAGGAGGGTGCGCACCGGGTCGTCCGCGCGCGGGCCGACGTGGATGACACCGTCCATCGGGGTGTTCAGCCACATCCACGGTGATATCGAGCTCGGCATCACCTGGAGCATATAGCCGCGCCGGTGCGCCTCCGCCATGGCGCCCAGCGTCAGTTGGGCGTAGTACGGGATCTCGGTGTACGGGACGGCCAGGTCGCCGTACGTGGTCATGGTCAGGCCGAGCACTCCGGTGCCGCCGCGGGCCACGGCCCGGGCCGTGCTGGAGGGGGCGTAACCGAGTTCGCCCGCCGCGGCCAATACCCGCTGCCTGGTGGCCTCGGAGAGCCGCCCGGTGCCGTTGAGCGCGTTCGACACCGTGGCCGTGGACACCCCGGCACGTGCGGCGACGGCCTCCAGAGTGGGACGGCGCCAGACACCCGGACTCGTCATGCGTACCCCATGTTCCCCAACTGCGCTGGGACGGCTTGCGGTTAAGGCCTTAATCAGCCAGCGTGACCCGCGATGGCGGCGCGGTGCGGCCGGTCGGGTGAGGAGTCAACCAGACAGCCGCCCTCGCCCTCGCGAACCGGACCCAAGTGGTGCCGTCGATGTAGGCATCTCGTGACCTGAGCAAGACAGTCTGTTCTGTTCCGGCCGGCTCGCGGTGCCGGGCCCCATGCGTCACTCGGACAAGAAGAGGAAGCGGTGGAAGCGACACAAACACAGGTGCGGCAAGGCACCACATCTGCGGTCATGGCGGCGCGCTGGGCGCTGTGGACGTTCGTCGTCGTCAACCTGGTGATCGTCGAGGTCCTGTTCGTCACCGCCGGGTCCGGCAAGAACGGCGTGCTCACCGTCGCGAAGTTCTTCGGCCTGCACGCCGCCGTGCTGATGCTGTTCCAGCTGCTGCTGGTGGCACGGCTGCCGTGGCTCGACCGCCGTATCGGCATGGACCGGCTGACGGTGTGGCACCGGTGGACCGGCTTCACCCTGCTGTGGACCATCCTCACCCACGCGTTCCTGGTGGTGCTGGGCTACGCGAGGTTGGACGACGCGTCGATGACGAAGACGTTCTCCGCGCTGGCCGGGGTGCCGGCGTCCCTGCTCGGCATGTGCGCCGCGGCGATCGTGGTGGTGGTCGCCGCGGTCTCCGCCCGGTACGTGCGGCGGCGGCTGCCCTACGAGGTGTGGCACGGTCTGCACCTGCTGGTGTACGTGGCGTTGGGGCTGGCCTTCGTCCACCAGTTGCAGGAGACCACGACCTTCACCTCCTCCGCGTTCGCGGAGGTGTACTGGTGGGCCCTGTGGCTGTTCGCGTTCGGTGCGCTGCTCACGGGGCGGATCGTCGTGCCCGTGTGGCGCAACGTCTATCACCGCTTCGAGGTGTCCGAGGTGGTCCCGGAGTCCGCGAACGTGGTGTCGGTGCGCGTCACCGGCCGCAGGCTCGACAGGCTGCCCGCCCGGGCCGGTCAGTTCTTCATCTGGCGGTTCCCCGGACACAACAACTGGTGGCTGGCGAATCCGTTCTCGCTGTCGGCGGCCCCCGACGGCCGGACCCTGCGCCTGACCGCCAAGGCGGTCGGCGGCACCAGCGCGGGCCTGCGGCAGCTGCCGGTCGGCGGCCGCGCGTTCCTCGAGGGCCCGTACGGCGCGTTCACCTCGCTGCACCGGACGCGGCCCGGCGCCCTGCTGATCGCCGGAGGAGTCGGCATCACGCCGATCCGGGCCCTGCTGGAGGAGGAAGCGGGCGGGGACGTCGTCGTGCTCTACCGGGTGCGCGCCGAGAGCGACGCCGTGCTGCTCGACGAGGTGCGCGACCTGGTCGCCGGCCGGGACGGGCGACTGCACCTGCTCACCGGCCACCGGACCGAGGGACCGCCGGTGTTCGCACCGGACAGGCTGCGCACCCTGGTCCCGGACATAGCCGAACGCGATGTGTACGTGTGCGGCCCGCCCGCGATGACCTCGGCCGTGCTCGGCGCCCTGCGCGACCTCGGAGTACCCCGGCGGCAGGTGCACGCCGAGCGGTTCGGACTGGCCTGACGCGCGGAGGCGTCACCGACGCGTGTCCGCTCACGGACCTCGCCGCCCGGACCCCGAGGGGTCCGGGC
>NZ_JBHUXV010000180.1:0-14451 GCF_042669125.1 Streptomyces sp. NPDC057253
ACGCCCCTGTACGGCCCAGGCCCTACCTCAGTTGCTCGCCTTCTGGGTGAGGTCGTAGAAGGTGGCCGAACCGACCGTCACCTTCTTGAAGTTGGCCTCGACCCATGAGGTGATCTGCGAGGACGTACCGCTGCTGCTGCCGCCCATGCCGCCGTCGGTGCCGCTGGAGATGAAGTAGTGGATCCTGCCGTCCTCCACGTACTTCTTGAACTGGGCCAGTGTCGGGGACGGGTCGGTGCCGTTGAAGCCGCCGATCGCCATCACGGACTCGTCGGAGGCCAGCTGGTAGCTCGCCGCGTTCTGGGCGCCGATCGCGGCCGCCGCCCAGGTGTAGTCGTCCGCGTCGGCCTGGAGCAGCTTCTTGGCCTCGGAGGAGACGGAGGCGCCGTTGAGCAGGCCGCCGACTCCGCCGCCACCGCCGCCGCCCATGCCGTCCTGCTGGTTGGGGGTGGTGCCGTTGCCCTGCTGGTTCTGGGAGTTGCCGTTGCCGTTCTGGCCCGGCATGCCGCCGCCGAAGCCGCCGGTGGTGCCACCCGTGCCGCCGCCCGGGAGGCCCTGGCCCTGCTGGCCCTGCGTGTTCCCGTTCCCGTTCTGCTGGTTCTGGCCGCCGAAGCCGCCCATGCCGCCTCCGCCGCCACCGGGACCGCCGCCCCGGCCGCCGCCTCCGCCGAAGCCCATCATGCTCGCGCCCGCCGGACCCGCCGTCGGGATGGACCCGGTGTGCGCGGAGTTCACCGTGCTCAGCGTGTACGCCGTGGGGCCGGCCAGCGCGGCCACGATGCCCAGGGCCGCCGCACCGAGCGCCAGCTGCCTGCCGAGCCTGGCCACGAAGACCAGGCCGAGCGCGGCGACCAGGCCGCCGATCAGGACCAGCCACTTGAGCCAGGGCAGGTAGTCGGGGGTGCGGTTGAGGAGGACGTACCCCCAGGCGGCACCGGCCACCACCGCCGCCGCGAGGGTGAGCGAGGCCCACGTCTCGGCGCGCTTCTCCCACAGGATTCCGGCGCCCATGCCGACCACGGCGGCGATGTAGGGAGCCAGGGCGATCGTGTAGTACTGGTGGAAGATGCCCGCCATGAAGCTGAAGACCACCAGGGTGATCAGCAGCGAGCCGCCCCAGACGAGGAACGAACCGCGGGTCGCGGAGGTCCGCTTGAGCTTGCGCGTCGCCACCAGGCCCGCGACCAGCAGGATCAGCGCGGCCGGCAGCAGCCAGGAGATCTGGCTGCCGATCTCGGAGTTGAACATCCGGTTCCAGCCGGTCTCGCCCCACTGGCCGGTGCCGCCCCCGCCGCCACCGCCGCCGACGCTGCCGGTCTCCTCGCCGTTGAGCCGGCCGAGTCCGTTGTAGCCGAAGGTCAGTTCAAGGAACGAGTTGTTCTGGGAGCCGCCGATGTAGGGGCGGGAGGAAGCGGGCCACAGCTCGACGATCGCGACCCACCAGCCGGCGGAGACGACCAGCGCGACGGTGGCCAGGGCCAGTTGACCGATCCGCTTCTTCCACGTGTGCGGGCCGACCGCCGCGTAGACGAAGGCCAGCGCCGGGAGGATCAGGAAGGCCTGGAGGGTCTTCGCGAGGAACGCGAAGCCGATCGCGACTCCCGCCCACACCAGCCACTTCGTCCGGCCGTCCTCGATGGCCCGTACGACGAAGTAGCAGGCCAGCGCCATCAGCAGGGCCAGCATCGCGTCCGGGTTGTTGAACCGGAACATCAGCGCCGCGACGGGGGTGAGCGCGAGCACCGCGCCCGCGAGCAGACCGGCCCCGGGGCTGAACCGGCGCCGTACGGAGGCGTAGACGACTGCGACGGTGCCGACGCCCATGAGGACCTCGGGGCCGAGGATCGTCCACGAGTTCAGACCGAAGATCCGGGCCGCGATCTCCATCGGCCACAGGAACGCCGAGGGCTTGTCGACGGTGATGGCGTTGCCCGCGTCCAGCGAGCCGAAGAACATCGCCTTCCAGCTCTTGGTGCCGGCCTGGACGGCCGCCGAGTAGAAGGAGTTGGCGTAGCCGGAGGCGCTCAGGTTGTAGAAGTAGAGCGCCGCGGTGGCGAGCAGCAGGCCCCAGAAGGCCGGGCGCGCCCAGCGCGGGTCCTCGGGCCGGCCGCGCCACAGTCTGCGCGCGAAGGGCTGCTGGGGTTCACCGGACTCGGGGGCCGGGGGGACGACCGGCGCCTCGGGGGCCGCCGTCACCGCCGGACCCCACCCGGAACCCTGCTGGGTCGGATGGTCGGTCTGCGTGGTCATCAGGAGTTCCTCGGGTCGGTGTCGGTCGAGCGCACCGGCTGAAGGTGCACGGTGGCGTCCGTCCAGGAGTGCTGCTGGTTCGCCGTCGGGCGCTGGGGCAGCGGAGCGTAGGGCTGCTGCGGGAGGTGCTGGGTGGCGTACGGCTCCTGGGTGGCGTACGGCTGGGGCGTGCCGTACGACTGCTGCGTGCCGTACGACTGCTGGGTGCCGTAGGCCTCCTGCGTGCCGTAGGTCGGTGAGGACGGTGTGGAGGGGGGCGGCGTGTGGGTGGCCACCACCGTGGAGCGGGACCGGTCCTCGTCCCGGTCGGGGAAGACCCACGCCCGGAAGAGCAGGAAGCGCAGCACGGTCGCCGCGAGGTTGGCGGCGATGAGGACCGCCAGCTCGGTGGAGTGCGCCGGGTCGCTGCTGGCCGCGTTGAGCGCGGCGAGGGAGCCGGAGGTCAGCGCGAGGCCGATGCCGAAGACGACCAGGCCCTGCGCCTGGTGGCGGACGGCGCCGCCCCGCCCGCGCACCCCGAAGGTCAGCCGCCGGTTGGCCGCGGTGTTGGCGACCGCCGAGACCAGCAGGGCCAGCGCGTTGGCGGTCTGGGAGCCGCCGAACTGCCGGAAGACGCTGTAGAGCAGCAGGTAGAAGAGGGTCGACAGACCGCCCACGACACAGAACCCGACGAGCTGGCGGGCCAGCCCCTTCGGCACGTCCTGGACGTCACGGTCGCGCGGGTCGTCGCCGAACGGACGGGCGATCCGGTCCAGCGGCAGTGCGCCGGTGGCAAGGGCCTTGCCCACCCGCCACACCCCCTTCAGGTCCTCGGTCGCCGTCTTGACGATGTGGACGGTGGAGTCGGGGTCGTCGACCCAGTCGACGGGCACTTCGTGGATACGAAGTCCCGCGCGCTCGGCGATGACCAGCATCTCGGTGTCGAAGAACCAGCCGGTGTCCTCCACCAGCGGCAGCAGGACCTGCGCCACGTCACGCCGGATGGCCTTGAAGCCGCACTGTGCGTCGGAGAAGCGGGCCTGGAGGGAGCCGCGCAGGATCAGGTTGTAGGCGCGGGAGATGAACTCGCGCTTCGGGCCGCGCACGACCCGGGAGCTGCGGGCGAGCCGGGAGCCGATCGCCAGGTCGGAGTGGCCCGAGATCAGCGGGGCCACCAGCGGCAGCAGGGCGTTGAGGTCGGTGGACAGGTCCACGTCCATGTAGGCGAGGACCGGGGCGTCCGAGGCGGACCAGACGGTCCGCAGGGCCCGGCCGCGGCCCTTCTGCTCCAGTCGGAAGGCCCGGACCTCCGGGATCTCCGCCTCCAGCCGCTGCGACACCAGGGGAGTGGTGTCCGTCGAGGCGTTGTCCGCGATGGTGATGCGGAACGCGTACGGGAACGTGCGCTTGAGGTGCTCGTGCAGTCTCAGCACACACGGCTGGAGGTCCTTCTCCTCGTTGTAGACGGGGATCACTACGTCCAGGACAGGCGTACCGGCGTCGCCGGCCGGGAGGTGCTCCCGCGCCGGCAGGGTGCCGGGAGAAGAGTCGGTTCGCATGGGAACGACTCTGGTCAAGCCCCCTGTTGCACCCATATGGCGGCGCTGTGCTGTGCCTGTGAGTGCGATTGCCAGTTCGTTTCGGGCGCCGGACGCGGGGTCGCGGGGCCGACCGCGGGCAGGTGCATGGTGAAGACAGTGCGCCCGGGCACGCTGTCGACGGTCACGGCACCGCCGTGCGCGCTCGCCACGGCCTGCACGATGGCGAGGCCGAGACCGGTGGAGCCGGAGGCACGGGAGCGCGAGGAGTCACCGCGCGCGAACCGTTCGAAGACGTGCGGGAGCAGGTCGGGCGGGATGCCCTGGCCGTTGTCCTCGACGTCCACGCACATCCAGGGGCCGCGCCGCTGGATCCGGGCGGTGACGGTCGTGCCCTCCGGGGTGTGTTTGCGGGCGTTGCCGAGCAGGTTGATGAGCACCTGCTGGAGACGGGCCGCGTCACCGGAGACCAGGGCCGGTTCGTCGGGCAGGTCCAGGCGCCAGTTGTGGTCCATGCCGGCCGCGCGGGCGTCGCTGATGGTGTCCACGACGAGCGGGATCAGGTCGGTCTGCTCGAACTGGAGCGGCCGCCCCGCGTCCAGGCGCGCGAGCAGCAGCAGGTCCTCCACGAGCAGCGTCATCCGGCCCGCCTCGGACTCGATACGGCCCAGCGCGTGCCGGGTGTCGGGGCCGACCTCTTCCCTGCCGCGTCGGGTCAGCTCGGCGTACCCGCGGATGGAGGCGAGCGGGGTCCTGAGCTCATGACTGGCGTCGGCGACGAACTGCCGTACCCGCATCTCGCTCTGCTGCCGGGCGTGCAGGGCGCCGTGGACGTGGTCCAGCATCCTGTTCAGCGCGGAGCCGACCTGGCCGACCTCGGTGTGCGGATCGCACTCCGACTCCGGCACCCGCTCGCTGAGGTTCACCTCGCCGGTGTGGAGCGGCAGTTCGGAGACCCGGGTGGCGGTGTTGGCGACCTTGCGCAGGGGCCGGGTGGCGAGGCCGACCAGCACGTAACCGGCGATGACGGCCGCGCCGAGACCGGCCGCGGTGACGCTGACCTCGACGAGGATCAGGGTGTTGACGGTGCTGTTGACCTCGGAGGTCGGCAGGGCCACGTAGTACGCGTCACCGGTCTGCTGGTTCTTGACGTACTGCACGCGGTACTCGCCGAGCCCCGGGATGTCGACCGTGTGGGGACTGTTGTCCTTCGCCACGGCAGCGAGGGCGGCCTTCTGCGCGGTGTTGAGGCTGCCCGCGCTCATCTCCGTGAAGACACCGTTGCTGTCGGCCTGCTGCACGGCGATCGCCGCGCTGGCGATCTTGCCGTTCTGCACGTACGCGGCGATCGTCTTCGGCTGCGTCGGGGGCTGCCGGACAAACTTCGCGGCCTTCTGACTGGCCGAGGTCGAGGCATCCGCGTCAACCGGACTGGTCGAGGTCTGGGAGCCGCCCGGGTTCTGGCCCTGGCCGAGCGGCGGTTGCTTTCCGTCCATGCGGCCGCCGACGGCACGCATGGCGACGTCCTTCACCTTGCCGTCGAGCTGCTGGTAGAGGTGGGACTTCAGCGCCAGAGTCGTCACGGTGCCGATCACCGAGCAGACCACGGCGATCAGCACCACCGACGCGACGACGAGCCGCGTCCGCAGCGTGCGCGGCTTACCTGCTCGCCCTGCTCGCTTCTGCGCCCGCGGCCGTCGTCGCCCGCTCATGAGGCGGCGGGCTTGATCAGGTAACCGGCACCGCGCCGGGTGTGGATCATCGGCTCACGTCCCGCGTCGATCTTCCGGCGCAGGTACGAGATGTACAGCTCGACCACATTGGCCTGCCCGCCGAAGTCGTAAGACCACACCCGGTCCAGGATCTGCGCCTTGCTGAGCACCCGCCGGGGATTGCGCATCAGGAACCGCAGGAGTTCGAACTCGGTCGCGGTGAGGTGGATGTTCTCCCCGGCCCGCGAGACCTCGTGGCTGTCCTCGTCGAGCGTGAGGTCGCCGACGACCAGCACGGAGTCGGACCGCCGGTCGGCCGCGCCGGACCGCCGGATCAGCCCCCGCAGCCGGGCCACGACCTCTTCGAGGCTGAACGGCTTGGTGACGTAGTCGTCACCACCGGCGGTGAGCCCGGCGATACGGTCCTCGACGGCGTCCTTGGCCGTCAGGAACAGCACGGGCACGTCCGGCAGTTCACGCCTCAGCCGCCCGAGGACGGCCAGTCCGTCCATGTCGGGAAGCATCATGTCGAGAACGACGGCGTCCGGCCGGAACTCCCGCGCGGTCTGCACGGCACCCATGCCGTCTCCCGCACTCCGGATCTGCCATCCCTCATAGCGCAGGGCCATGGACAGCAGCTCGGTGATCGACAGCTCGTCGTCCACCACAAGCACTCGGACGGGGCTCCCGTCCGGCCTCAGCAGTTCGGTGCGCCCCTGGGGCGAGGTCGTGGTCATGGTGAACACCATGTCGGGGCCCCCTGAGAACACCCTTTCGGCAATCTGTGATTTCCCTGAGAAACACACAGGCGCCTCTCAGGGAACGCCTGGGGAATCGCTTGTTCTGCGGCGCCGCTGCGGGCTCTTCACGTCGGGCCACTCCCCGGTCAGCCCCCTTCAGCCCCGGTCAGAACAGCCCGTCCTGCACCCCGGGCGCCTCCTTGAACTCCCTTAGCGGCACGGTGATTTCCGCCCCGTCGGCCGCCGGGACCAGCTCCCAGCCCGTCATCAGGCGGGTGTCCAGGACGACGACCCCCTTGCCCTCCGTCTCCAGATGCAGGTCGGGACCGGCTGCCGCGACGAGCCGACCGCCCACCGACCCGCCCGCCACGAGCCCGCTCACCTCGCCCACGGCGGCGGGCAGCCCCACGAGGCCGAAGACCTCGACATGGTCGACCGGTTCGTACGGGGCGCGCTCCAGGGACTCCGGCCAGCCGCCCAGCGTCCGGGCCCGGGCGTGCAACTCCGCGATCTCGGCGGCCCGTTCACCGGCCGAGGCCGGCAGGGACGACCGTACGGCCCGCTTGTCGCCGTACGGAACGCGGTCCGGCACCGAGAGCGCGGCCCGCAGCAGTTCCTCGGTGCGCCTGGCCGCCATGAGCGGGCCGGTGCCGAGCCAGCTGAAGCAGACGGCGCCCTGTTCCAGCAGGCGCGCGGAGCCCCGTTCGTATGCCGTGATGCCGACCTTGACCATGCCCGGCCCGAACCACGCGAGATATACCCGGTACGGCCGGGGGTCGTCCGCGAGGGTGTCGGCGGCCACCGAGTGCGCCCGGTCCAGCCGCGCGCACTCCTCGCACCGCGCCCCGGTGCTCCGCCCCGACACCGCGGCCCGCGCCGCACACGCATGCCCCCGCGCTCCCACGCATGTCCGCACACCCCCCTCAGCGACCCCGAAGGCCACCCGCTTCCCCCAGGTCAGCGCACTGCGCCGCCCGCCGTCCCACCGCAGCACGGGTCCGTCGGCCGACCACCACAGCCCCGCGCACTTCCATGCCTGTGCCATCCCTCACGAGAGTAGGGGGCACCACTGACAACGGCGGTCGCCCAGGGGACGACCGGGGTCGACCGGGGTCGCGATCGGGCCGCTTCAGCCCACCGACTCCACGGCGACCGGTTCCGCCGCGGCCCCCACCACGGCCCCGACCGCCGTGCTCCGCCGTCCTCCCCGCCCCGCCAACCGGCACCCGACACACCCCGCATGCCCCTCCCGCGCGCTCGTGTCCCGCACCCGCATCCCCCACTCCGCACGCGGCCGGCGTCCCGGCGGCTTGCCCCAGCCGGACAGGTGCAGGGCCCAGGTGACGAGGACGCTCAGCGCGGTGACCGCGAGCCCTGCGGCGATCAGCGCACCGGAGACCATGCACACGCCCAGCCCCAGCACAGCCGTCCCCACCGTCGCGATGCCGAAGCCGGTCCACCCCGCGACCGTGTGCCCCTCGTCATACTGATGTGCGCTCACAAACCCTCCTCGACCAGTTCTCTCACCTCCTAAGAAATTTAGCGCGGAAACTTCTCACATACTAAGAGAATCAGGAACCCGATGCCCGCCGAGCCCCGCCCCGCCGCCACCGCGGCCCAGGCACTGGAGGCGATGGACTTCTTCATCGCCACCGCCCACCTCGGCCAGCAGGAGATGGCCCAACGGCTGGGCGTGAACGTCACCGACCTGCTGTCCTTCGCCTGCGTCCTGAAGGCCGGCGAGGACCTCCTCACCGCGGGCGACCTCGCCGAGCACGCCCACGTCACCACCGGCGCGGTCACCGGCATCCTCAACCGCCTCGAACGCGGCGGTTACGTCACCCGCGTCCCCGACCCCACCGACCGCCGCCGCGTCCGGGTCGCCGCCCGCCCCGACGCCGTGGCCAAGGTCATCGCCCTCTACCAGCCGTACTACGACCGCCTCGACGCCGTCTTCGCCGAGTACTCCGCCAAGGAGATCGCCGTACTCCACGACTGGTTCAGCCGTACGACGAACCTGGCGCTGGAGTACATCGAGGAGCTGCGGGCGAAGGACGCGGAGGGCGAGTAGGGGGAGTTCCCCACCGGCGGGGTCCCCACCATGGAGGTACAGCCAGCCCTACCCCCGATCCGGGAGGGTGCTCCATCGATCCGGCGAGTGCGCGACGGCATCGTTGATCGCAGCCGATCCGCAGGGGGTCGAGCAGATCGCGAAGCCCGTGAACTTCGCGACGAGCCGGAGGGAACACCACGATGGAGCCGCAGACGGCCGGCAGCACGAGGTCCCCGTCCCCGTCCCCGTCCCCGGCGGCTCCCGGCCCCCTCGCCTCCTTCGTGCGCTTCGTCGTCTGCGGCGGCGGGGTCGGTGTCCTGTCCAGCCTCGCCGTGCCGCTGGTGGCCATGACGGTTCCGTGGGCGGTCGCGAACGCGGTGATCACGGTGGTCTCCACGCTCCTGTGCACCGAGCTGCACGCCCTGTTCACCTTCGGCACGGGCCGCCGCGCGGGCCTGCGCCGGCACCTCCAGTCCTCCGGCTCGGCGGTCGCCGCGTACGCCGTCACCAGCGTTGCGATGTTCCTGCTCCACACGGTCCAATCGGCCCCGACGATGCTCACGGAACAGGCGGTCTACCTCACCGCCTCCGCCCTCGCCGGCACCGGCCGCTTCCTGGTCCTGCGCCTGTTCGTCTTCACCACCACCCGCAAGCCCCACCCGGCGATGCGGCCCACCGCCCTCCCCCGCCCGCAGCTGTCCCGCCCGGCGGTGAGCACGGCCTGCTGATGAAGGGGAGGGTGTCCGAAGCGCGCCCGCACTTCAGATACCGCCGCAGAGCCTCCACCCCGTCGGACACGAACTCCCCCCGCGCGACGGCTTCCACCAGCTCCTCCTCCCCGAACCAGCCGTACCACGCGATCTCCGTCGGATCCGGCACGATCGCCCCGCTCACGACGGCTTCGTGCACCCCGAGCCAGTAAGGGCTGATCTCCCCCCGGCACAGGAACCGCAGGACGGGCCGCACCGGCACCCCGAACACCCCCAGCTCCTCGCCGAGTTCACGGACGGCCGCCTCCTCCCACGACTCCCCGGCCTCGGCGGCCCCGCCGATCAGCCAGTTGTACTGCCCCGGGAACCGGGACATCCCGTCCGACCGCCGGTGCACGAGTATCCGGCCGCGCGGATCACGGCAGACGGTGGTCGCGACCCGGTGCAGCCACTTCTTCTCGATGGCCTCCGCCCGGTCCACCACCCCGACGACCCGGTCGTCCTCGTCCACCCGATCCACCAGCTCGCCCATGAGGCCAACCATCGCAGAGGGGTACGACAACGCCCTCGCCGAAGCCTCGTGGGGAGGGTGGCAACCCCCCGCGGGTACAGCTGTCCCCACCCCGGATCGGGCGGCGGGCCGCATGTCGTGGCGCCGGGATCGGCGGCATCGTAGAAGCAACGCAACTCCTCCGGGAAGGAACTCCGATGAGCCCGCTGCTGCCCTCCAAGTCCGCCGCGTCCGTCGCCTCCGCCGCGTCCGTCGCATCCGCCGCGTCCGTACCGTCGGCCGAGATCGCTTCCGAGAGCGAACTGGCCCCGCTCCTCACCGCCTGGGACCTGGCCCACCCGACCGCGGCCGACCCCGACTGGCGTCACTTGCTGGACGAGATCGCCCATCCACGCACGACGGAGGCGTTCCGCGGCCTGGCAGCGAGTGCGGTGTGAGATCGCGCAGTTGATGCCGATTCACTCGGTGTCGAGCTGGTGGTCGGCCCAGACGTAGCTCTCGGGCAACAGGTCGGTGACGGGAACGGTCCGAATGCGGTCCTTGCCACCGACGATGACCCCGAGACCGGGAAAGTAGTCGAGCAGGGCCTGCCGGCACCGGCCGCACGGAGGAATGATCCCGCGGTCGCGGTCGCCCACGGCGACGATGGTGTCCAGCTCGTAGACACCCTGCGCGGCCGCAGCCCCGATGAGGACCAGTTCGGCGCAGGGCCCTCCGGTGAAGTGATAGGCGTTCACCGCGGTGACGATCCGACCGTCCCGAGCGCGCCCCGCGGCGGCCACGGTGTGGTTGTCACCCCGGCAGCGCGTACGAGCGACCTCGGCGGCGGCCTGCACGAGCTCGTGATCGACAGGGTGGGTCATTTGATCAGCTCCCACCGGCAAGCGTCATGGCCACACACGACAAAACGACTCCCGCAAGCAAGCAATCCCGGCCCGTGGATCACCTCACAACACCCTGCCCGTGTCAAACGAGTTGACCGTCCACCGTCCTTGCCCCGTTGTCAGTCCTGTCGAACACAATGCGCGTCATGAGTGATCACTACGAGCTTGTCCTCTCCTGCTTCCTGCGCGACGACACGCCTCCCCGGGTTCTGGCAGCCCTGCGCTGGCACCTGGGGATCGACGACGACGGTCCGGACAATCTGGACCCGGACGACCATCCGTACCCGCTGCTCCTCACGGGCCAGAGACGGCTTCCCGGCGGAGACTTCATGTCCCTGCAACGCACGGTGCAGGAGCGCACGTCATCGGGAGAGCGGTACGAGTGGGAGCTGTTCGTGCGCACCTACTGGGTCGACGACCTCACGCTCTACCTCGACGCCCTGCTCGCACTGATCGCTCCACACGTCGCACACCCGGGCTACGGCGGCCACATACGCGACGAGTACGACACCGAGGTGAAGCCCTTCAAGTTCCATGACGGCACGTACGATCCCGTCGAGGTCTAGGGGGGAGTCCTTGACCACCCACTGATGTCGGGGCGCCGCGGGGCTGGACCCCGATAACCCGTCGCACAGTGACCAGCCGTTCGCGGGCCCCGGCAAGCCACTCGGCCTTTCAGGTCGACCGGGACACGGACGGAAATCCGCGTGCTCGGCGACGAAGGGTCGTCCAGCCCGATCAAGTCGAGCGGCTCTACGACAAAGCCCCCTCCGGGATGATCCCGAGGGGGCTTTGATCTGTGTGCACTCGGCAGGATTCGAACCTGCAACCTTCTGATCCGTAGTCAGATGCTCTATCCGTTAAGCTACGAGTGCTTGTTCTGTTTTCTCGCCGTTCCTTGCCCTTTCGGGCCGCTCGCGGCGACAGGAAGAACATTACATGACTGCCGCTCGCATGTGAAATCCGTTTGCCGTACCCCTTGTGACCTGCGGAAACACCCATCTGGGGGTGGGGGACGACGACGAAGCCCCGGTCCTGGGGACCGGGGCTTCGGTGATCTTGCGCGGAGGCGGAGGGATTTGAACCCTCGATGGGATTTAAGTCCCAAACCGCATTAGCAGTGCGGCGCCATAGACCGGACTAGGCGACGCCTCCCGCACAGCCGCTCGCGCGAGCGCGAGTGGTGCGTGCAGATGATGACACAGTCGCAGGGTGTGTCACCAATCGGTTCCCACGGTACTAGGCAGGCGGGTCGCAGGGCAAAGTGCCTCCGCGCAACGTACGGCGCCGCCCGGCGTTAGTCAGGGCATGTCACACGTCAGGTCACACGTCAGTCCGGGCCCCTCGCACATCACCCGGTTCCGCCGGCTCGCCCGGTTCAGCCCGCTCCCCCTCTTCCTCGCCGCCCTCGCCCCCGCGCACGCCTCGGCGGCACCCGGCGGCGACCACCTCACCGTCACCGTCCGGGACGCCGGCGACCGGAGCGGCACCTATGAGGTGAGCTGTCCCCCGGGCAACGCATCCGGCAGCGGATCCGGCGGTGCATTCGGCAAGGCATCCGAGCCGGACCCCCACCCCAACCTCCCCGCCGCCTGCGCCGCTGTAGACCGCAACACCCGCTGGGGACGCGACACCTTCGCCCCCGTCCCCGACGGCAGCGTCTGCACCATGCTCTACGGCGGCCCCGCGACCGCCCACGTCACCGGCACCTGGGCCGGCCGCCCCGTGGACGCCCGGTTCGACCGGAGCAACGGGTGCGAGACGGCGCGCTGGGACCGCTTCGTGCCGCTCCTCCCCGACATGGGCACCCGGCCCGTCGCCTAGCCCCCGGGATGCCTCCTCCGGATACGGTCACACGTTCTACTTCACTTCGTCGTGCGACCTCCCTCTCATCCGGCACCCCCGCACAACCGCTGCGCTTAGACTCCCTCGCGTGACACGTCGCGGGCCCCTTGGCAAGATGGCCCGAGCGGTCGGCAAGATGCGGTAACAGGGAGGAAGCGTCTCGTGAGCAGCAGGCCATCCCGAGGCGCTGCTCGCCTCGCAGCCATACTCGACGCGCTTCCCGATGCGTTGGTGCTGGTCAACGCCAATGGAACAGTCGTCAACGCCAACACCATCGCGCTGGAGGCGTTCGAAGCGCCGGGGACGGCTCTGGTGGGGCGGGGGCTCCTCGATCTGCTGCCCGAGTTCGACTCGCGGCTCATCCCCGGCTCCATGCGCCGGCCCGACCACATGGACCCCCGCGGGCGCACCAAGCCGACCCGGATGGTGGCCAGGAGGACCGACGGCACCGAGTTCCCCGTCGAGGTCACCAGCGCCAACCTGGAGAACGGCCAGCAGGCCTACGACGGTTACGGCTACAGCGGCGACGAGCTGCTCATGCTCGTCGTACGCGACCTGACCGGGACCGTCGACACCGAGGCCGAACTGGCCCGGTCCCAGCGGCAGACGGAGATGATCCTGCGGGCCGCGGCCGAGGGGGTCGTGGGGACCGACACCGACGGGCGGATCGTGCTCGTCAACCCGGCCGCCGCCCAGATACTGGGGTACCGGGCCAGCGACCTCGGTGGCCGCGAACTCCACGACCTCATCCTGCACTCGCGCGCCGACGGCACCCCCTTCCCCTACGAGGAGTCGCCGCTCGCCGACACCCTGCGCTCCGGGCGCAAGCACCGGGTGCGCGGACAGGTGCTGTGGTCCAAGAAGGGCGAGAAGGTCCCCGTCGACCTGACGACCGCACCCGTGCGCGACGGCGACCAGCTCGTCGGCGCCGTGCTCACCTTCACCGACCGCCGGCCCTACGACGCCCTCGCCGACGAGAAGGCCGCCGTCGAGAAGGCCCACGCCGAGGAGCTGGAGCGGATCGAGGAGGAGCACGCCTCCGAGCTGACCGCCCTGCGGCAGAAGCACATCACCGAGCTGGAGGAGCTCCAGGAGCGGCACGACGAGGAACTCGCCGCCGGCGAGGAGCGGTACGCCGCCCTCGGGGAGCGCGAGAAGGACCGCTACGAGGCCCTCGCCGGTCGGCACGACCAACTGCTGACACTGCTCGGGCGCTCCCTGCGCGGCCCCCTGGACGAACTGCGCCGCGAACTGTCCACGCTCGCCGCCGACGACGCCGGACAGCTGTGGCCCGAGGCCAACCAGGTCCTGCACCACCTCTCGGCCGGCTACTCCCGCATCACCCACCTCATCGACAACGTCCTCGGCTACCAGCGCCTCGACGCGGGCACCGACGCTGTCGTCCGTACGAACGTCATGCTCGACGCGGTCGTCGCCGCCGGTGTGGACGGCGCGGTCGAGCTCATCGGGCCGGGGCGCGTCCAGTTCGCCGTGCACGCGCCGCCCATCGAGGCCGAGGTCGACGCCCAGCGCCTCGCGACTGCGCTCGCCCATCTCATCGCGGACGTCGCCGGCGTCGACGCGACCGGGAACGCTCCCGTGTCCGCGGGCGGTTACATGGACAACACGGTCGTGGTGGCGGCCGCGCAGCGCGGCGAGGGCGTACGCATCGAGGTGCGCGGGCCGTACGCCGGGGGCGACCCGGTGCACGAGCCGATCGTGCGCGGGATCGTGCGCGCCCACGGCGGTGTGCTCCAGACGCACGAGGTGCCGGGCATGAGCGGCAGCGCGTACGTCCTCGAAGTGCCCATCGGCGGTGGGGCGGGGGCCGTCGCGGTTCCCGGTCCGGCCGCGCTGGAGGCCGCGCCCGTGGCGGCCGCGTCCGCTCCGGTGGACAACGCCCCCGCCGAGGGCGGCGGGCGGCGGCGGGCCCGGCGGTCCTCCACCGACTCCTTCCTCGACGGTGACCTCCCGGTGGCCGAGGCCGACGAGTCCTCCGCGCCCACCGGGCGGCGCAGGCGCCGGGCGGCGGCGGAGCAGGAACAGGCCCTGGCCCTGCCGGCGCAGGCCTCCGGTGAGGACGCGGACGGCGGCTCCGGTGGTACCGGGCGGCGCCGCGGACGGCCCGCCGAAGGTGCCGACGGCGCCGATGCGGGTGACGCCGGGGTGTCCGAGGGGGCCGTGGTGACCGCCGCCGAGCATGCCGCCGGGTCCGCGGCGGTCGGGAGC
>NZ_JBHUXV010000181.1:0-14152 GCF_042669125.1 Streptomyces sp. NPDC057253
GGCTCTGCACCACGGCATCGCGTGCACCTGTATGAGGGTTCCCCAGGCGTGACGGGACCTCGACGCTCCCAGGAAGTCCCCCGGCGCTCCTACCCGGAAGCCCCCTCCCCCGCCGTCGCGGCGGGCGTGCGGTCGAAGCCGCACAGCGGGCGCAGCAGGCGCGGGCCGTCCTCGGGCTGCTCGTCGCCGGACCACGCGACGTGCATGTCCGGGCGCACCAGCACCAGTCGCCGTTGGTACACGGCACCGGCCTCGTCGGGCAGGTCGAGCACGGTGAGAGGGATCCCGACATCCCTGGCGGCCTCGACCAGCCCGGCCGCTTCCGGTGCGTCGGAGCCGACCCGCAGCAGGGTCAGGCCCTGGCCCAGCCGGTCGAACACCGCGTCGCCCTCGGCGAGCCAGAAGTGCGGCAACCGGACCCCCGGCAGCACGCTGGGCACGTAGCTGCCCATACCCCCCTCCCCCTCCGGCGGCTCCGCGTCCGTGCCGGCGGCCAGGCCCGGCGAGCCGGCGTACCGCGTGCCGAGCTGGATGCCGAGGCTGTGCCACTGGGCCCGGTCGACCTCGTGCAGCCGCGCACCGACCTGCGTGCGCAGCTCCGCCCCCTCCACGGTGTCCTCGTGGAGCCGCGGATCGGCCAGGGCGTCCTCGATGTAGCCGCCGATGGAGGCCGCGGCGCGTGACGTCGACTCGCCGACCGACCGTCGCTCCAGGGCGTAGTCGTCGAGGAGGTCCGGGGTCCCCCAGCCCGCGTGGAGCGCGGCGAGCCGCCAACTCAGGGCCACGGCGTCGGCGATCCCGGCGTTCATCCCGAAGCCGCCGAGGTTGACCCAGATGTGGGCGGCGTCGCCGGCGAGCAGTACCCGGCCCCGGCGGAACGTGTCGGCGACCATCCGGCGCGGGGTCCAGCGGACCACGTCGATGATCTCGTAGGGGAAGTCGCGGCCGACGGCCTCGCGCAGGGCGAGGTGCGGATCGGCGCTTTCGAGGTCCTGCCCCTCCCGCACCCGGGCGTGGCACAGATACTGGGAGTGCCCGTCGAGCTGCATGAAGGCTCCGTGGTGGTGCTCACCGTGCCACCAGTACCACCACCCCGGGCGGGGTCCGGGGATCTCCAGCTTCTCGCTGCGGAAGTGGATCGACATCCGACGGTCGCCCACCCTCGGGTCGCCCACGAACCTGGCGCCCACGGCCCGGCGCACCTCGCTGGCCCCGCCGTCGCAGCCGATCACGTATCCGGCGCGGTAGCTCACGGGCCGCCCGGTGGCCATCTCGGTCCCGTGCACCGTGACCGAGTCCTCGTCCTGCGTGAGCCCCTCGACCCGGACGCCCCGCCGGACGGTGACGCTCGCGTAGCGTCGCAGTTCCTGTTCGAGGATCGGCTCCAGGTAGATCTGCGAGATCCGGTGCTGGAGTTCGGGCGTCGGCCACTCGGCCGCCTCGGGCGCGGTGCCCGCGAACACCTCGTCGGAGGAGGAGAGCCGGAAGCGGGTCAGCTCGTATCCGGTGATGCTCGTGGTGTAGACGGCGTCGGTGGCCTGGTCGCCGGGCAGCCCGGCACGCCGGATCCGGTCGGCCAGCCCCCAGCGGCGGAAGTACTCCATCGAGCGGGCGTTGGTGGTGTTGCAGCGCGGGTTGGCCGTGGTGTGGGTGCTCTGTTCGAGCAGGATCACGGGAATGCCGCGCCAGCCGAGGTCGAGCGCCAGACTCATGCCGACCGGGCCGCCACCGACGATGACATAGGGCGCGTCCAAACCGGCGGAGGTCGTCGCGGCGCTGCCGCCGGGGCGGTCGGCCTGCGCGGGGCGCGCCGTCGAGGGCGTGTTCCGCGGGGCGCTCATGACTCCCCCGCCGAGGCGCGCGAGGGCCGGCATGCCGCGGTGCGCGCGAACCGGTTTCCAGTGGGCCGGGCAGCGCGGTGCCGCCCGCACGGGGTGAGCAGTCGCCCCCGCCCCCGCGGCGTCGGCGGCGACGCTTCGCCCGAGGTCTCGCACGAGAGGGGCCACGCTCGCGGGCCCCGCCGGTTCTGGGACAAGGATGCTCGAACTGTTTGACAGGCCATGACTCCGAAGATAGCTTAGCGAACATATTTCGTATAGCGAAACGAGGTGCATTGTGGTCGATCAGATCCGCGTGGCGGTGGTCGGAGGGGGGATCGGAGGACTGGCCGCGGCCGGGGCACTGCTGCACCGTGGCGTCGACGTCCACGTGTACGAGCAGGCACCCGAGCTCGGCGAGGTGGGCGCGGGTGTCCTGGTCACCCCCAACAGCCTCCGGCTGCTGGAACGCATAGGCCTCGCCGACGAGCTTGCCCGGGTGGGCGGAGCCGTCGGAGAGGGGTCCACCTACTACCGGCACGACGGTCAACCGGTCTCCCGGATCCTCACCGCCGACTCCAACGGCTGGAACGGCATGTACGGCATGCACCGCGCCGACCTGCTCGGGGTGCTCGCCGACGCCCTCCCCGCAGAGCGCGTACACACCGGCCACCAGTGTGTCGACTTCCGCCAGGACGCCGACGGCTGCACGGTGATCTTCGCGAACGGCGAGGAGGCCCGAGCCGACGTCGTCATCGCCGCCGACGGCATCAACTCCACGCTGCGCCTGCACGTCGTGCCCCCCGTGGAGGTCATCGACTCCGGGTCCGTCGCCTACCGCGGCCTCGTGCCCGCCAAGGCGGTGCCGTCCTGGCGGCCGGGCGTCTCACAGCTGTGGATGGGCGAACAGAAGCACTTCCTGACCTATCCGCTGCGCCGCGGCGAGCTGATCACCTACATCGCCTTCGTGCCCTCGCAGCGGCAGGCCGCGGAGTCCTGGTCGGCGCCGGGGGACGCCGACGAGCTGCGTGCCGCGTTCGCGGGCTGGGACGAGCCCGTCACCACCCTGCTCGACGCGGTCGAGACCACCTACTGGTGGGGGCTCTACGACCGGATGCCCCTGGACCGCTGGACCTCCGGCCGGCTCACCCTGCTCGGCGACGCGGCGCATCCGATGCTTCCGCACCTCGGCCAGGGCGCCAACCAGGCGATCGAGGACGGCTTCGCCCTGGCCGCCCACCTCGCGACCGCCGCCGACATCTCCTCCGCCCTGCAGGCCTACGAGGCCCAGCGCCGCCCGCGCACCAGCCGGGTGCAGCACGAGGCGCGGCTCAACGGCCGGCGCTACGACTCCCACTTCGACGACCTCGAAGAGCGGGACAGTCAGATCACCAACACCGTCGACCTGCGACTCTGGTTGTACGACCACGACGCCGAACTCGAAGCCCTGGGCAAGGCGTCCTCCGCCGTCCAGGCCGGCTGAAGCCAGGAAGGAGCCACAGCATGCGCATCCAACTCGACGACATCACCGGGGTACTGGCGATCATGCCAACCCCGGCGACCCCGGACGCGTCGGATCCCTCCGTGCTCGACACCGTCGACCACGAGGAGTCCCGCCGGGCCGTCGACGCGCTGATCGCCGACGGCGTCGACGCCGTGATGATCACCGGCACCTTCGGCGAGTGCGCCACGCTCACCTGGGACGAACACCGGGCCTTCGTGACCACGGTGGTCGAGCAGGCGGCCGGCCGGGTGCCGGTGTTCGCCGGCGCGACCACGCTCAACACCCGCGACACCATCGCGCGGGCCAGGGCCTTCGCCGACATCGGCGTTTCGGGACTGCTGCTGGGACGCCCCATGTGGTCGCCCTGCGACGACTCCGCGGTGGTCGGGTTCTACCGTGACGTGGCGGCCGCCGTCCCCGACCTCGGCATCGTCGTGTACGACAACCCGGTCTCGTTCGGCGGCAAGATCTCCCCGAAGGCCTACGCCCAGCTCGCCGCCATCCCGCAGGTGATCGCCGCGAAGTACCCCGTCCTCGGCCCGTCCTTCCTCGCCGATCTCGACGCCATGGCGGGCCGGATGCGGCTGCTCCCGGTCGAGCGGGACTGGTACTACACGTGGCGCTGGGCGCCGGACGCGATGACGGCGTGCTGGAGCGGCAGCGCCTCCTGCGGGCCCGCACCCGCGGTCGCCCTGCGGGACGCCATCCGCGAGGGACGCGCAGAGGACGCCGAGACCATCGCGCTCGGCTACCGGCACGCCGCGCAGACCTTCTTCCCCCAGGGGAGCTTCGAGCTGTTCTCCAAGTACAACGTGCAGCTGGAGAAGATCCGGATCGACGAGGCCGGCTACCTGCACGCCGGTCCCAGCCGACCGCCGTACGTGGAGTGCCCCGACGTGTACGCCGAGGGGGCCCGCGAGTCCGGCCGGCGACTGGCCGAGCTGCACCGCACGTACGCCGCCGTCCCCACCGCCGCGCGATGACGGCCACAGCGCAGGAGAGCGTGGGGACACTGCTCCATCTCGTCGGCGGGTCGCACGAGGAGGGGCGCGGCAGCTTCGACGTGCGCGATCCCGGCCGCCCCGGCGATGTGGTCGCCGTGGTCGCCGACGGTGGCGCGGCGGAGGTGGACCGGGCCGTCGCCGCGGCCCGCGCCGCGGGTCCCGGCTGGGCCGCCACCGCCGTCGCCGAGCGGATCGCCCGGATCGCGGCCGGGCTGGAGACGGTGGCCGCCGCCGGCGACGACCTGGCGGAGACCCTGGCCCGCGAGAACGGCGCCCTGCGGCGCGAGGCCAGGCTGGACATCGACCGCAGCATCGCCCTGTTCCGCAGCATGCTCGACCTGGCCCCGGCCCACCTCGAACCCGTCGTGCTCGACAGCCCGGCCGACCGGGTGACCATCCACAAGAAGCCGGTCGGCGTCGTGGGCATCGTGGTGCCGTGGAACTCCCCGATGGTGCTCGCCGCGAGCAAGGTCGCTCCGGCCCTGGTCACCGGCAGCACCGTGGTGGTCAAACCGTCCCCGGAGGCCCCGGTGGCGCTGACCCGGGCGCTGGCGCTGCTGGCCCGCTCCCTGCCGGACGGCGTCGTCAACGTGGTCAACAGCACCGGCGACGCCGGCCCCGCACTGACCGCCCACCCGGATGTCCGCAAGATCTCCTTCACGGGCAGCACCCAGGTCGGCCGGCAGGTCATGGCCGGCGCGGCGGGCACCCTGAAGCGGATCAGTCTGGAACTGGGGGGCAACGACCCGGCGGTGCTGCTCGACGACATCGACGTCGAGTCCGTGGTCGGGCCACTGGCCGCGGGCGCGTTCACCCGCGCCGGGCAGATCTGCTTCGGGGTGAAACGGGTGTACGTGGCCCGCTCACGGTACGACGAGCTCGTCGAGGCGCTGCGCGCGCACCTGGCCGGCTTCACCGTCGGTCACGGCCTCACCGACGAGGTGTCCTTCGGCCCCGTCATCAACCAGGCCCAGGTCGTCCGGCTGCGGGAACTGGTGGACCGTACCCGCGCGAGCGGGGCGAGCGTGGCCGAGCTGGGGTCGCTCACCGACGAGGCGGCCACGAGCGGCGGCGCCTACCTCCTGCCGACCCTGGTGACCGGCATCGGCCAGGACGCCGAACTGGTCGCCACCGAGCAGTTCGGACCGGTGCTCCCCGTACTCCCGTACGACACCGTGGACGAGGCGGTGGCGCTGGCCAACGACAGTGAGTTCGGGCTCGCGTCCTCGGTGTGGGCGACGGACGTCGACCGCGCCGGCGAGGTGGCGCTGCGGCTGGAGGCGGGATGCACCTTCGTCAACAGCCACAACCTGTGGTCGCTGTCGTTCGCGATGCCCTTCGGAGGCGTCAAGCAGAGCGGCATCGGCCGTGAGCGTACGGCCCTGGGGCTGCAGGAGTACGTGGAAGACCATGCGATCCGCTGGATCAAACCGAGCGGTTCCTGAGCCGAGAGACAGGAGACGAGGACGTGACGACAGACGACGAGCTCGCCGAGTTCCGTCGGGGCATCGCCGAGCAGCGTGAGCCGCTGCCCCGCGGCAACAAGCAGGCACGGATGGTCATCCGGGGGGCCGATCTGAAGTGGTACACCCCGCCCGGCCACAACCCCTCGCACCTCGCGCCGGTGCTGGGCACCCCCATCCGCTCCTTCGAGCTGTTCATGCAGGAGCTGCCTCCGGGTATGGCCTCGGACATGCAGCAGCACCATCACGAGGCGGTGCACTGCATCCTGTCCGGCAGCGGGTACAGCGAGATCGGTGACCAGCGCTGGGAGTGGGAGGCGGGCGACTTCGTCTGTGTCCCGCCGATGGAGTGGCACCGCCACTACAACGGCAGCGAAGAGCATCCGGTGCGGATGCTGCTGGTGGAGAACTCCCGGCTGCTGGACGCCCTGGGGCTGAACTACCGGACCTCGGAGGGTTTCATCACCTGGGCGGAGCTGGTGGAGCGACAGCGCGGCACCACGGATCAACAGGGATCTTGACGGATCCCTCCGCATCCCGCGACCGGCGGGATGCGTCCCCAGCGCCCCGCCGCGGTCGCTTCGCCCCCACCCGGTCGCCCTCGGCGGTGACCGCGCGCGCCGACGAGGACGGCAGCGCGAGGCCCGCCACCGGAAGCCCGAACGGTGTCTTGACGTCTCAAGTCATCCGTGATTAATCTGAAAAAACTTTCGGAATACGAAAAAAGGAGCCCGAGGTGAGTCAGACCACCGTCCAGAGCGGGGTCGAGACGGATCGCGCCTGGGTGTGCCTGTCGCACAGCCCCTTCATGACCCTTCCCGGCAACCAGGACGCGGGGCCCGAGTACCGGGCCGCCGTCGAGGACGTGAAGAAGTTCATCGCCGACTTCGCACCCGACCTGGTGGTGATGTTCGCGCCCGACCACATGAACATGCTCATGGAGGTCCGGCCCCCGTTCACCGGCGTCCTGTCCGGCTCGACCCTGCCCGAGTTCGACATCCCGAGGATGGAGCTCACCATCCATCCGCTCGCCGCCGAGGTCTACACCTCCGTCGTGCAGAGCGGCGTCGACCTCGCGGTCGGCGAGGGGGTCAGTGTCGACCACGGCACGGGGCTGACACTGCTGCAGCTCTTCGACGAGCCGGGCGCGGTGCCGCTGCTGCCCATCGTGGTGAACGCCATCGGTTTCCCGCTCTTCCCGGTCTCCCGGGCCGCTCGGCTCGGACAGGCCTTCGGACAGGCGCTCGCGGCACACGACGCACGCGTGCTCTACATCGGCACCGGTGGTCTGAGCCACCACCCGCCGTTCCCCGAGCCGCAGCCCGGCGCCCGGCGGTTCGACCCCGAGCAGCGCGCGGCCTCGCTGGCGACGGCCCTGGACTATCTCGATCCGGAGTGGGACCAGGCACTGCTGGCGGGCATGACGGAGGGACAGCAGGACCTGTTCGCCCGCGTCGAGCAGCCCGAGATCGACCCGCGAGGCGGCGGCGCCAACGAGATCCGCACCTGGGCCGCGGCCTGGGCGGCAGGCGGCTCCACCCCGGCCACCTACACCTCGTACGAACTGGTCGAGAAGTGGATCACCGGGATGGGCGTGGCCTTCGGATCGGGCCGCCGGCCCGTGAGCAGCTGAGGCAGGAAAGGTGCCCCCCATGAATTCCGTCGTCAACGAGCTCGGCAAGGACACCGTCGAGCACACCCTCGACCAGGTCGACCCGCGCGCCATGGCCCTGCAGTGGAGCATCGCGCAGTTCCTGTACCGCGAGGCCGACCTGCTCGACGAGCGCCGCTTCGACGAGTGGCTCACCCTGCTCCACGACGACGTCGAGTACCAGGTGCCGATCCGCCGCAACGTCCACTCCGGCGACCTCGCCCGCGAGAACACGAGGGGCGGCCGGGACGCGATGTGGTTCGACGACGACAAGCGCACCCTGACGATGCGGGTGACCCAGCTGAGCACCGGGGAGCACTGGGCCGAGGAGCCGGTCTCCCGGGTCTCGCACCTGGTCACCAACGTCCGCCCGGTCCTCGTGGCCGAGGACCGGGTCGAGGTCACCAGCCGTTTCGTGGTCCAGCGCAACCGCGTCGACACCGAGAGCGACCTGTTCGTCGGCCGGCGCCACGACACGCTCGTACCCGCCGCGGGCTCGTGGCTGGTCCGCAAGCGGGTGGTGCTGGTCGACCAGAGCGTGCTCCTCGCCAAGAACCTGACGATCTTCCTGTAACGCATGCCGAGGCGCACCCGACGGGACGGGCCAGCGGCCGAGCAGAAATGAGAGCAACAACGATGACACCCGGTGAACGCAACGATCCTCTCGACCTCTCGACGCTGGTCGACGCCGAGCAGGGGATCATCAGCCGCAGGATCTTCGTCGACGACGACATCTTCAAGGCAGAGCTCGCCCAGCTGTTCCGGCGCGCCTGGCTGTTCGTCGGCCACGAGTCGCAGATCCCGGAGCCCGGGGACTTCTTCTCCTCCCGGATGGGCACCGACTCGGTACTGCTGACCCGGGACACGGAGGGCGAGGTGCACGTCCTCCTCAACTCCTGCCGGCACCGGGGCATGAAGGTGTGCCGCTACGACTCCGGCAACACCCTGGACTTCACCTGCCCGTACCACGGCTGGTCCTACTCGGTCGACGGCGAGCTGGTGGACACCCCGGGAGACCTGTTCGGAGTGCCGCACCTGCGCAACGCCTACGGCGGCAAGCTCCGCCGCGAGGACTGGGGGCTGGTGCGGCCGGGCCGGACCGTGAACTACCGCGGGCTGATCTTCGCCACCTGGGATCCCGACGCCCCCTCCTTCGAGGACTACGTCGGCAGTTTCCGCTTCTGGCTCAACAACCTCGCCGACAGTCTCGGCGGAATCGAGGCCGGCGCCGAGACGATCGTCGGCGTGCAGAAATGGCGCGTGCCCGCCAACTGGAAGTTCGTGGCGGAGAACTTCCTCGGCGACTCGTACCACGCCGACACCACCCACGCCAGCGTCGAGTCGGTCGGCATCGGTCCCGCGGGGGCCGGCGGCACCCGGCACGGCACGGGGCCGGGCGCACTGGCCGCCCGCCGGGCCACGTTCCAGCGCTCGGTCACCTGGCCCGACCTCGGCCACGGCGCCTGCGACTCGCCCGACGAGGACCGGCCCTCGCCGACGTTCGCCGACCACCCCGAGCTCACCGACTACTTCGCCGAGCTCTCCCGCGCGCGCCGCGAGACCAGGCTCGCCGCCGGGCACCCGGTCGGTGCGAACGGTCCCGCCACCATGTTCCCGAACATGTCCCTGCACGCGCTGGGCTTCCCCAAGACCATCATGGTCGCCCACCCGATCTCCGCCCACGAGACCGAGATCTGGCGGTGGTACGTCGTCGACAAGGACGCCCGCGACGACGCCCGCGAGTGGCTGCGCCACTACTACCTGCGCTACTCCGGCCCGGGCGGGCTGACCGAGCAGGACGACCTGGAGAACTGGGACTACGCCACACAGGCCAGCCGCGGCACCCGCGCGAGCGAGCTGCCCTACAACTACGCCCAGGGCCTGGGCATGACCCGGCCCGCCTCCGTGGAGGGGGCGCTGGAGTCGACCCACTGGTCGACCGAGGAGAACGCGCGCAACTTCTACGCCCGTTGGGCCCGCGTGGTCCAGGGCGAGAGCTGGGAGTCCCTGATGAAGCCGGCCGGCACGCGCCACCAGACCGAGGTGAACCATGGCTGAGATCCGACGCACCGCGATCGTCACGGGTGCCGGCTCCGGCATCGGGGCCGCCGTGGCGACCCGTCTGACCGCCGCCGGCTACGAGGTGGTCGCCGTCGACAGGTCCTTCCCGGAAGCCACGTCCGGAAAGGCCCAGCACCGTGTGGCGGGTGACATCGCCGACCCGGACACCGCCGGGGCGGCCCTGGACCGGGTGAGTGGTCCGCTGGACGTGCTCGTCAACGCGGCGGCCATCCGTCCGACCGGTCCGGCCACCCAGGTCTCCGACGACGACTGGCGGCGCACCTTCGAGGTGAACGTCGTGGGGTCGGCGTCGTTGGTGAGGGCCGCCGCGCAGCGGTTGCGCGACGACCACGCCTCCATCGTCAATGTCGCCTCCGGGGCGGCGTTCGGAAAGCCGAGCCTCGGCGCCTACGGGGCGACCAAGGCCGCGCTCGTGAGCTGGTCACGCACCCTCGCCACCGAGCTGGCGCCGCGCGGCATCCGGGTCAACGTGGTAGTGCCCGGCGCCACCGAGACGGGGATGCTGGTCGAGGCGAGAGCCACCGGGACCGGCACCGACAGCGCTCGGGCCGCGCGCAACCTGGGCGGCGTGGTGCTGGACCCGGACACGGTGGCGGCGGCCGTCGAAGGTGTCATCGGTCTGCCCGCGGTCACCGGAGCCATCATCCCGATCGGCCTGCTGCCATGGGTGTGGTGAGGGTGCCCGAGCAGGTGGTGGTGGTCGGCGCCTCGCTGGCCGGCGTCCGAGCCGTACAGGCCCTGCGCGAAGAAGGTCACACCGGGCGGATCGTGCTCGTGGGCGAGGAGCCGCATCTCCCCTACGACCGGCCGCCGTTGTCGAAGCGGATGCTCACGGAGAACTGGCCGGTCCAGCAGATCGCCCTGCTCGACCAGGAGGAGTGGGACGAACTCGAGGTCGACGTCCGGCTCGGGAGCAGAGCCGTGGGGCTCGACGTGTCCGCCCACGAGGTGCGTCTCGCCGACGGCGAGATCGTCGCCTACGACGGGCTGGTCATCGCCACCGGAGCCGGTGCGCGGACACTTCCGGGGACGCCCGTGCCGGCCCCTGGCGTGCACACGCTGCGCTCCCGCGACGACGCCCTCCGGCTGCGCACGGCGCTGCGCGGGTCCCGGAGCCTGGGCGTGATCGGTGGAGGCTTCATCGGCTCCGAGGTCGCCTACGGCGCGAGCGGTCTGGGCCTGGAGGTCACGGTGCTCGAACGGGGGGCCGGGCCGATGGCCGAGGTGCTCGGCCCGGACGTGGCGGAGGGCCTGGCGAAACTGCAGGCCGCCTACGGGATCGACCTGCGGACCGGCGTCGAGGTGACCAGGCTGGTGCCGCGCGACGCCCCCGGCTCCCGGGTCGAGGTGCACACCGCCGACGGGAACGTCCTCACGTTCGACGAGGTCCTGGTCAGCATCGGTTCGCTGCCCCGCGTCGAGTGGCTGGAAGGCTCCTCGCTCCGGATCGACCACGGACTGCTGTGCGAACCCACCCTGTTCGCGGGTGACGACATCGTCGGCGCCGGGGACGTGGTACGCGTGGTGGACGCCGACGGCTCGGTCGGGCGCCGCGTCGAGCACTGGACCGACGCGTCCCAGCAGGGCGAGCTCGCCGCCGCCAACCTGCTGGCGGGCCGCGAGAAGGCCGAGCCCTACAGAGCACTGCCCTACGTATGGTCGGACCAGTTCGGGCTCCGGATCGAGGTCCTCGGCGATCCGGCCGGGGCGGACGAGGTGGTCGAGGTTCCGTCGGCCGTCGGCGGCACGGCCGCCGGGGGCGGGAGCGGCGACCCCCGCCTGTACCGCTACCACCGGCGCGACGAGACTGTCGCGTACGTCGGCATCGATGTGCCCAAGGAGATCCTGGCGCTGCGCCGGGCCGCCCCGACCCGCTCCGACCTGACGCGGGTCCCCCAGGAAGTCAAGAGCAAGAGGCAGAGGTGACCTCATGAAGATCGAAGCCGACCAGTCCGCCTGTATGGCCTACGGCAACTGCGTGGCCGTCGCCCCCGACGTCTACGACCTCCCGGACCAGGTGGTCGAGGTGATCCTGCCCGAGATCCCGCCGGAGCTGGAGGCGGCGGCCAGAAAGGGCGCCCGCCGGTGCCCGGCCAAGGCCCTGACGGTCCTGGACTGACTGACCCGGTCCCGGACTGACTGAGCGAGCCCGTACGCCTTGTCCCGGCTCTGGAAGGAGCCACGGACCGCGCGTCAGGCCCATACCGGGACGGTATCGGCCCCACCGAATGGGACTTGGACAGGGCGGCCCTCGCAGGGGTTGGCTGGTCGTACGACCTACCGGCTTCCGGGCGACTCGTCGTCGGGGCCTGCCCTCCCGGGCAACGGGGGCCCGAGTCGCCGCGCCCGTCCGGAAGCAGAAGCAGACCTGAGGTCGAGATCGTTTCCCCCCACACCCCTGGTCACCGCGAGCACGTGGTCGGCACCGGCGCAGCTGGTGCCGACAGGCAGGTGACCAGGCTGGTCCGGCCGCCTGATGCAGGAGACGGGCCACGGTGCGTCCGCGCTGCGGGACGGAGCCGATCGGACCCGGCGTGGACCGTGTCCGCGCCGAGCACGTCTCTTACGCACACCATGGAGGTAATCACACATGACCACCACACCCCAGTCCTCCGAACACGAGCCCACCACGGTACGGCCGCTGGTGTGGGACCCGGAGGAGATCCAGAAGCGGGTCTCGCTCATCGAGGCCGGAGACGGCGAGATCACTCTGGACGGCACGCTGCAGATGAAGCTGCTGGAGGCGGGTGACACCACCGCCGGAAGGCTGGCCGTGGGCATCGCGACCGTGCAGAAGGGCCGCAACTCGGGACTCCAGCACCGGCACCAGAAGCACGACGAGGGCTTCTACGTCCTGTCCGGCCGGGTGGAGTTCAGCGTCGAGAAGGAGACGCGGATCGTCGGCCCGGGCACTTTCATCATGGTCCCGCCCGGGGCACCGCACGGCTTCCACAACCCCTTCGACGAGGAGGCCGTGATGTTCTGCACCTTCTCGCCGAGCCTGTACGTCGGCCTGTTCCGGGAGATGGCCGAGATCATGCGCAAGGACCCCACGCAGCTGGGTCCGGTCGAGGAAGTGGCAAGGCGCTACTTCACCGAGTTCTCGGAGGAGTACGCGCGGCCTCCGATCGACTAGCGGCCGGCCGTCGCTGACGGCCGGAGCACCAGACACGGACCGCACCGACGCCGGCGGTGCGGTCCCGCCGGGACCGCGTGGGTCCGGGCACGCAGGACCGCGCCGGCATTCACTCAGGGACAAGGAAGTTTCTCGTGAAGAACCAGCTTCGTGTGGGAATAGTAGGCGGCTCGCTCGTCGGCATGACCGCGGCGGTCCTGCTGCAGCGCCAGGGACACGCCGTGACCGTGTTCGAACGATCCACGGGGACATTGGACGAACGGGGTGCGGGCCTCGGCCTTCCGCACACCTTCCTCGACGAGCTCACGGAACTCGGGCTGTTCGACCCCGAGGCGCGCGGGCTGCGCAGCTCGGTCCGTCGGGTGTTCTCCGTCAACTCCGGGGACCTGCCGCTGGGCAGGGTCGTCGGCACCCAGCCCATGATCGTCGAGATGCAGCACTGGGGTCTGGTCTACCGCCAGATCTCCTCCCGGGCCCAGGACGTGGACATCCGTCGGGGCACGACCGTGTCGAAGGTGGTCCCGGGCGAGCGGAGTTCCGCGGTCCACCTCCCCTCGGGCGCCGTCGAGGAGTTCGATCTCGTCGTCGGCGCGGACGGCTACCGATCCCGCGTCCGGTCCGACCTGTTCCCGGACGCACGGCCCACGTACAGCGGGTACCCGGTCTGGCGCGGTGTCGTGGACGAGGCCCGGATCTCCGACATCTCTCCGGTGGAGGACAGCTTCCAGAGCATCGGCACCAAGAACGGTGGCACGGCGATCTACCTGGTCCCCGGCCACAAGGGCGAGCACGCGAAGGGACTGCGCCGGCTCAACTGGGCCTGGTACGACGGCAACGCCCCGCTGGATGTGCTCGGCGCCGAGTACGACGACGAGGGCCGGGTCACGAGCCTCCAGGCCGTCAGCGCGGGCGAGAAGATGCCGGACGCCATGCAGGAGTACCTGCGCTCGGCAGCCGAGAGGTACCTTCCCCCGTGGCACCGCGACATCATCCTGAACACCCCCGACCCGGCCATGCAGGGCATCTGGGACCTGGAGCTGCCGCACTACGTGAACGGCACGGCCTGTCTGGCGGGCGACGCCGGCAGCATCGCCCGTCCGCACACGGCCAGCGGAGGCGTCAAGGGAATCACGGACGCGCTGGCGCTGGCCCGTCTGGTCGGGGCTTCCGACACCCTCGACGAGGCGCTCGCCGCCTACGACATCGAGCGACCCGCCGCCGGTGCCGCCCTGGTGAAGGTGGGTCAGGCCTTCGGCTCGCAGCAGGTCCTCGACGCGCCCGACTACAGCACCATGGACCAGAAGGGCTTCGAGGCCTGGATCGCCGAGGGCGCGAGCGCCATGCACTACGCCTTCCGGGAAGCGGCGAAGGCCTGACCGTCGAGGCCTTCGGCGAGCGTCGGGCAGCGACGGGGATCCGGCTTCGGTGTTCGCCGCCGCCCGGCCTCCACGCTGACCGACGGTCGCCGTACGGGGTGGTGCGCCCGGCTCAGGAG
>NZ_JBHUXV010000182.1:0-14141 GCF_042669125.1 Streptomyces sp. NPDC057253
GTCGGGAGAGACCGTGCGACGGCGACAGCGTGGCGAGCATCGGCCCCGGTCGGCCGGGGCCGGGTGTCAGGAGGTGTGCGGGCAGTTGCCTCGGGACTCGGCGATGGTGAGGCTGACGGCCGGGAGCGGGCAGAGGAACTGCTCATAGCGGGTGTCGTTGTCGATGAACCGCTTCAGCCAGGAAATGCTGTACTTCGCGATCGTCGTGTTGGACGAGTTCGGTGTGAAGTGGGTCGCGCCCCGCAGCTCGATGTACGCGCGGTCGGTGGAGGAGGGCAGGCTCGCGTAGAACGGCTGGGAGTGCGTGGCCACGGGTGCGATGGTGTCGCCGTCGGCGCCGACGACCAGGGTGGGAGTCGTGATCTCCGGCCAGGTCTTGTCGAGGTTCCAGCCGGTCAACGGGATGGCGGCCTGAAGCGCGGGGCGGGACTTGGCCGCTTCGAGGGCGCCGCCGCCGCCCATGGAGTGGCCCATCACTCCGAGGCGTCCGGCGTCGATGCGGCTGCGGACCGAGCTGCGCTGCACCAGGTAGTCCAGTGCGGCCAGCAACTGCGTCCCGCGGCTGTCCGGTTGGTCGGAGGTGGTCAGCGTGTCGATCGTGAAGACGACGAAGCCCTGGGAGGCGAGCCGCGGGCCGAGCCAGGCGATCGAGGACTGATAGGCGGTGTACCCCGGCGACACCGCGACCGCGCCGAACGTCCCGTCCGCGGTGCTCGTCGGGTAGTAGATGGTGCCGCCGCCGAAGCCGCTCACCGCGAGTCGCGACACGCTGGTCTCGGACACCGCGTAGGGGCCCCTGCCGGCCTCGATGCTCGCCGTGGTGGGGGCCGGGCCCCGTTCGTACGGGTTGTCGGCCGCCTGGGCTCCGCCGGTCAGCGAGGTCAGCAGGCCGACGAGTGCGGCGGCCGTCGCGAGGCCGGAGCCGAGGCGCCCGAAGCGGCGGCGCCGGTGGCGGTGGGGAGTACGCGTGGGACAGGAGGTGTGTGGGGTGGTGTCGCTCATCACGGCTCCTTCGAGGATGAGGGTTCCGGCGCCTTGGGGCCTGACGGAGGCCGCCGGGGGAGAGGCGGCGTCGGGCCCGTGGACGTGACACGAGTCATCCGGCGGTCAACAACGTAGGAGCTGACCAAAAGTCAGGCATCAGTGGAATCACCAGTCGTGCCCGGGGCGCCCACACGCACCACCTCGCACCTGGGAGAGTCCCGGTCACAGCGGTGCATGCCCCTCAACCGCCGCGTGGTCGCCGGGCGTTCGGCCGGGCATGGTCCGCTCCGGCGGCCCTCAGCCCGGTTCCGGCAGGTCCCAGCCCCGGTCGTGGTCGTCGTCGACGTTCGCCAGGAGATGCGCGAGACCGGTGCGCGACCGGACGCCCAGCTGCGCGAAGACGTTGCGCAGGTGGTACTCGACGGTCCGGACGCTGATGGACAGCTCCGCGGCGATCTCCTTGTTCGTCGCGCCGCACGCCACATCCCGCGCTATGCGCACCTGCTGCGGCGTGAGCGATGCCAACAGCCCCGCCTCGGCGGTCCCGCTCGCCTCGCCGGCCGCCCGCAGTTCCGCGCCGGCACGCCTGGCCCACAGCGCCGCGCCACAGTGTTCGAACCCCATCAGCGCGGCACGCAACTGGTCCCGTGCCTCGGTGGGCCGCCGACGACGCCGTAGCCACATGCCGAAGGCCAGATGGGTGCGCGCGTGCTCGTACGGCCCCGACGCCTTCTCATGGTGGGCGAGCGCGGCACGGTAGAGTTCCTCGCTGCGGTCCGCGGACGCGAGGAGGGCCCGGCACCGCGCCAGCTGCGCCGGAGCCTGGGGGTCGGCGCCGAGATCCGCCCAGACGGCGAACAGGTCGACCATCTCCGGCGCTTCGAGAATCCGGCCGGACAGGACGCAGGCCTCGACGAAGCACGGTACGGCCAGGAACCACAGCCCGAAATGGCCTTGCCGGGCGCCGGGTTGGACCAGCGGTGCCAGCCGGGCGGCCGCCTGCTCGACCTTGCCCGCCCCCAGTTCCGCACGCGCCTGGGCCCACTCGGCGAGAAACGCGGCCTGGGCCAGCCCGTGCGGCTGAGCGACGGCCAGGACCTCCGCGACCTGGTGGCGGACCGTGGGCAGATCACCCGCGATGGACACCACGAGCGCCCGTACGGCCGACAGGTCGGCGGCCACGTTGCGCTGCCCGAGTCGGCGCGCGAGCAGCAGCCCTTCCTCCGCGTGGGCGCGGGCTTGGGGGTGGCGGCCTTCGCGCAGTTCGGCGCAGGCCAGGTGCGCGATGATGCCCGGAACTTCGGTCTGCGCTCCTGACGAGCGCGCGGACGCCAGGGCGAGGCTCAGGAGCCGACGCGCGAGGGGGAGCCGGCCCAGCAAGAGGGCCACGCTGCCGGCGTCGCAGAGCTCCTGCGTCTCCGCCCGAGGCGCGACCTGGTACAGCCGGGGCTCCAGAACCGTGGTGGCCCGTTGCAAGTCGCCCTCCGCCACCGCGCTCATCCCGATCCGGTGATCCCTCCACGCGGCCTCGGGGCACTCCTTGGCACACGGCGTCGACGCGTCCATGGCACCGCACACGTGACAGGGACCCACCGCGAAGACACGCCGGTAGGTGTCGTGATCGCCGGCCGACCAGGCGGCTGACGCCGCTGCCAGCAGGGCGCGACGGGCTTCGAGGGGGTCTGTCTCACGCAGTCCGTCGGCGGCACGGAGCAGCGCCGAGCAGGCATCCGCCACGGGGCCGTCGCGCAATTGCTGCCGACCGTGTGCCAGGGCGCGGCGGGACGCCAAGTCGGACGCGCACGGCACTGCGGCCCCGGCAACTCCGGTGGTGGCGGCGGGCGGCAGGGCGCGGGCCTCCGGTGCGTCGAACCCGGCAAGGCCGAGGGTACGGGCCGCGGAGGCGCCGCGAGTCTCGTCGTCCACGTCGGTCACCACCCCGGATGCAGCTGTCCCTGGAGGCGCCAGGAACATCGTTGTTGAAAGAATGTCCAACAACGACGTGTGCGTCGACCGTCAGCGCAACGTTTCGTGGCGGGGCGGCCCCGCCATACCGGGTATCAGGCTGCGATGAGCTTCTGCGTGCGGGTCGGCGTCCGCACGTCGCTCTCCGCCACCGCGCCCCCAGGAACCGGGCCTCAGCCGTGTCCGCCCCTGGAAGTTCCCAGCCGCCGCTACCGACGGGCGCGCCGGATACGTACGGGGCCGCGCGTCTCCGCCTCCACGACAGGCCGGCCGCCCTGCGTGACCTCGACCTCGCCGTCGTTCACCAGACGCCATGCCGCGCGGCGGGCCGGTTCCATCAGGGTCCGCCAGCCGTCGTCGTCACCCTCGTAGACCGCCCGCGCCGCGTCGGACGGACAGATCGACGCGGTGTCGGCACGGCGCTCCAGCAGGCTCATGATGGCCTCCTCCAGCCGTTGGCCGAGCTGCCGGTCCGTCTCTTCCATGCGATCCAGTGTGCCGGAGGGCCTGTGCGACGGCAGGACGAGCCGCCGTCCCCACCGTGACGGCCCGGCTTGACCGGAGCGCCTGCGGATCCGATCCGCACGAAACGCCGGGGTTCTGGCGCTGCGGGACCTGTGCCACGCCGTCGGCGCCCTGCCCCTCGACGTCAACGGCCTGGGCGTGGACCTGGCGGTCGGCTGCGGCTACAAGTTCCTCTCTTGCGGCCCCGGCACCCCCGCCTTCCTCTACGGCGCCCGGCGCCACCACCCCACGCTGGAAACCCCGTTGCCGGGCTGGACCGGCCACGCCGAGCCCTTCGCCCTGGCCGACTCCAACACGCCTGCCCCCGGCATCGCCCGCGCCCGCATCAGCACCCCGCCGATCCTCTCCCCGCTCGCCCTGGAAGCGGCCCTCACCGCCTTCGACGGCGTCGACCTGGCCCGGCTCCGTACCAAGAGCCTGTCGCTGACGGGCTTCTTCCTACGTTGCACGGACGAACTCCTGACCCTTCTGGGCTTCACCCCCGTCACCCCGGCCGAACCCGCCCGCCGCGGCAGCCAGGTCACCCTCCGGCACGCCCACGCCCGCGGTCTGGCCGTCGCCCTCGCAAAGGTCGGGGTCCTCGCGGACATGCGCGCGCCCGACCTGCTCCGCTTCGGCGTCAACGCTCTCTACACCAGCCACCGGGACATGCTCACCGTCGCAACGCGTCTGCGTGACCTCACCGAGCTTTCCATCTACGACCCCGCGCCGCCCACTACGGGCCCGGTGACCTGAACGGGGCGGACCGGACGTGTGGTCCACACCCTCAGCGTCAGCCGCGCAGGAGCGATCCCAGCGCCAGACCGGCGCCCAGACCGACCAGGGCGCCGACCGACGTCCGCCAGTCGGGCGCTGCTCCGGCGACCGCACCGACTGCACAGAAGCTTGGGCTACCGCAGTCCCCGGAGAGTACGAGACCGCTCTCTCGGCCTGACCAGCACACCGGCCGAGTCCGTGAAAACGGAACGAGCGCAACCGACGATGCTGAGGCGCGCTGGTCGCTCGACTCGAACGGCAAGCCGGCGGAGGCTGCGGACAACCCGTCATGACGGGTTCAGCGGCCGTGAACGTAGGCGGAGCCCGCGATTCGGAGCGCCGTATGGGCACTGCGACACTGCTCCCGGGCGACCTCCAGAGCCACTTCCACCTCAGGCGAGAACCGACCATCGGTCGCCGGGCCCAGGACGATGTCCGGCAGTTTCACGGCCGTCCGCCACGCGGTCTCGGCGGTACTCAGAAGAGCATGGTCCGAGTCAACGAGTAGTCCGACTCGATCCCGGGCGACCGTGGCCGCGCTGCGCGTGGTCGCCAGGGCTGTCCGATCCTCTGCTGTCTCGGCGGCCCCGGTGCGCCGGGATTCGACGGACAACCAGTGTGCTTCACGGTGGCGGACGATTGCCTCCAAGAGCTCGGCGACGGCATGCGTCACGTCTTGGCGGTGCGTGTGTTCTCGGGCCTGTCGGTCTCCCGACCGTTGGGCGTATCCCGCGAGGGCGACGCCGGCGAGGGTGCCGAGGACAGCAACGATCGTGGACCACATGAAAAGCTCCAGGGGGTGTGGCGAGATCCGCGGCGGATTGCTGTGTGACGGCCCGCCGTCACAGGGCAGGACGGTGGGCCGGGTCAGTGCGTACCACGGTCGGCGACGGTGACCAGTGCGAGAATCCCGTCCACGTCCACGTCGTCGGTGTCCCGTTCGGTGAACAGTACGGCGTCCAGGCGGTCGAGGCGGATGGACTCCCGGCCGAGGGCGGCCGACCCGTGAAGGACCACTGCGAGCAGGTGGGTTCCGGCCTCCGGCCGCACCGCGAAGCGGTCCCGCATGATCCGGACCTCCGCCGTCGCATCGGCGCGGCGCACCATGACGTTGAAGTCGACGATCGGGCCGCCGAGCAGCTCGCACTCCGTCTCGGAGTCACCGCGGAAGGCGAACGGCTCGTACAGGGCGGCCATCTCGTGCGAAGTGCCGTCGACCGTCAGGGTCATGCCGGGACCGTCGACGACGGTGATGATCCTGTCCACGCCCTCGAAGACGGAGAACGGTCCGCTCTGCGCGACATCGGCGATGCTGACGCGCCAGACGAAATCGCCCGTTCCCGCCCCCTCGGGGTGGGCGGCCACCTCGGAGGTGACGCCTCCGCCGTTCTTCCACGGCGCGGGTGTTCTGTCCTGCGCCCGCAGAACCTGCAGTGCCATGCGCTTTCCTTCCGGATCGGACGGCTGCGGAGCCCGTTCCCCCAGCTCGGCGGCCCGGACAGGCCTTGAGGCCGTCGACACAGCACCGTACGCGACGACCTCCGAGGTACTGCCCGCCGAGGGCCATACATCAGGGAGCCGGATGACTGGGCCACGGGTGTCCTCCCGTCCGCTCACGCGAGGCTGAGGCAAGCGCTCGCCGTCTTGCGGGCACGGCCGCTCATCCGGTCGTCAATGTGCTGCGGTGCCCGATGAGTAATGCCGCCATGCCGGGTCTACAGCACAGATGAACCGGTCTGGATCGAAATCACAGGAGGTCGAAGTGTCCGCATCAGTGCTCGACATGTCGATGTCACTCGACGGATATATCGCCGATCCGAACGATTTTCTGGGCGGCGACGATGGCGAACGACTCCACAAGTGGGCCGACCCGGAGGACGAGTCCGGCCTGCCGTCCGGGCCGGCCGCGCAATTCCAGGACGAGTGGAACAGGGCCGGTGCGGTGCTCGCGGGACGACGCACTGCCGAGCTCATGGATCACTGGGGCGGTGATCACGGTGGTCTCCCGATCTTCGTGCCCAGTCACCGCCCGCCCGGCCCTGCCGCCCGTTGGGGGTATCCGTTGGTGACCTACGTGAGGGACGGGATCGAAAGCGCGATGGCACAGGCCAAGGCCGCCGCCGGGGACAAGTTCGTGCAGGTGCGTGGCGCATACACGGCGCAACGGGCGCTTGAGGCCGGGGTGCTCGATGAGGTGCAGATCCATCAGATCCCGGTGCTGCTCGGTGACGGCCGTCGCCTGTTCGACGTCTTGCCGTCGCAGATCGAGTTGGAGATCATCCGCGTGATCGACACGCCGGAGGCCACTCACATCCGTTACCGCGTCCTTCGCTGACTGGCCCCGGGCCGGGGTGGGCCGACCGGGGCCAGTGAAGGGGGCTGCTCAGGCGGCCGGGGTGTTCAGCACGTACTCGCGCGAGGCGTTGACCTCGGCGCGCAGGGCGGACAGGTCGACGTCGAGGACGTGGCCGTTCCACTTGCGGGGCTCGCCGTTGATGAGGACGGCGCTGATGTTGCGGGCGTCGGAGCCCAGCACGACGGTGCCGATCGGGTCGTTGAGCGGCATGTTGTTGAGGTCCTCCGCCTGGATGACCAGCAGGTCGGCCTTCTTGCCCGGGGTGAGTGAGCCGGTGACGGCGGCCAAGCCGTTGGTGTGGGCGCCCTGGAGGGTGGCGAAGTCCAAGACGTCGTGGGTGGTGATGCGCTGCGGCTGCTGGTCGGTGCCGTAGGCGGCGTGGACGGCGCGCATCCGCTGGATGGCGTGCAGGGCCCGCATCTGCGTGAACATGTCGCTGGCCAGGGCGACTTCGACGTCGATGCTCAGTCCGGGGCGGATGCCGACGGACAGGGCCTCGTCGATGGCGGGGATCGCGGTCTCCAGGCCGATCTGGGCGTCAGAGGTGGGGGCGAGGGCCACGGTGGCGCCGGTGTGTCCCAGCGCCTTCCATGCCTCGGAGGTCAGCCCGGTGGCGTGGATGAGGGTGACGTCGGGGCTGAGGATGCCGTCCTTGGCCCACCGCAGGATTGCCTCGGAGGAGGACGTGCCGAAGACGGCGTCCACGCTCACTCCGATGCCCAGGTCCTGTGCGACGCGGGCGAGTTCGGGACCGTAGGCGAGCGCCGGTCCGGCGATCTCGTCGGTGGCGAGCGTCGCCAGGCGCAGGGTCAGCAGCTGGTCGTCGCTGCTGAAGTACTGGTCCTTGATGCGCGTCAGGTCGCCGGGCCACTGGCGGTCCCAGTCGCCGAAGTGCGGGCCCATGGAGGCGTGCACGCCGCGGATGCCGGTGTCGCGGAGGGCCTCGACGGCGGCGTCGGAGTGCTCGCGGGTGCGGGAGTTGTGGGAGAAGTCGAGCATGGTCGTGATGCCGCTGTCGATCGCGGTGAGGGCGGCCAGCTTGGTGCCGATGTACATGTCCTCGGGCCGGTAGACCGTGGCGTAGCCGGCGAGGGTGGCCATGACGTAGCCGCCGAGGTCGTCGACGTCCGGCATGATCCGGCGCAGCTGGGCCTCCCAGGCGTGCCGGTGGGTGTCGACGAAGCCGGGGCTGAGGATGGTGCCGGTGGCATCGACGACCACGGCATCGCCCGCGGCGAGGTCACGGCCGACGGCGGTGATGGTGTCGCCCTCGACGAGGAGGTCGCCGCCCTCGATGACGCCGAGATCGGGGTCCATGGTGACGATGGTCGCGCCGGTGAACAGGATGCGCCGCTGACCGGCGGGGCGGCGGCGGAGCTCTTCGAGGACGGCGGCGCTGGTGGTGTCGTTGACGTTCATGGGGTTCTTTCCGTACGGCGGACATGGCTGGAAGAAGGGCCCGTCTGCGGGGGAGGGCCAGGAGGGGTGGGGCGTGGGGGGCGAGGCTGCTCGAACACCAGCCTCGTCCCCGCCCGCCACAGCAACCAGGCCGTGGTTTCCCCAGGTGTCGCGCACCCAGGATCGGGACTTGTGGCCACGCCGATGGGCGCGCGCCCGATGTGCGAAGCGAGCGCCGGTGCAGCTGGCCGGCAGTCGCTAGGCAGGTACAGCACCCGTCCCGCCTACAACTTCTCAACTCAGCCCCACCATCGCGGACTTCCCCAGCCGCACCTCTTGACGGCTTTGGTGTAGACCTTTAGGTTCACCAGCCAGCAGAGTCTCCACACATGGATCCCCACACACATATGTGAACATCCGTGTTCACCTCTTGCCGCCCGCCCTCTTCCAGGCGGCGTCCACCCCCCACCCCAGGACGAAAGGCCCCCCGCCATGCAACGCCTCGCCCTGCGCTGCGCTCTCGCCCTCTCGCTCGGCCTCACCGCCGTGGGTACCCTCGCGGCCCCCTCCGCCTCGGCCGCCACCGGCACGATCACCGGCCTGGCCGGCAAGTGTCTCGACGTGGCCGGTGCGAGTTCGGCCGACGGCACGGCCGTACAGCTCTACGACTGCAACGGCACCGCCGCCCAGCAGTGGACGGTCGGTTCCGACGGCACCATCCGCGCCCTCGGCAAGTGCCTTGACATCACCGGCAGTTCGACGGCCAACGGCGCCCAGCTCCAGCTCTGGACCTGCGGCGGCGGCGCCAACCAGCAGTGGACGGTCAGCGCCGCGCGCGACATCGTCAACCCGGCCGCCGACAAGTGCCTCGACGCCACCGGCAACGCCTCCGCCAACGGCACCCGCGCCCAGATCTGGACCTGCACCGGAGCCGCCAACCAGAAGTGGAACGCCCCCGCGGCCGGTGGTGGCACGACTCCGCCGGGCTCCGCGCCGATGGCCGTGGCGCCGTACCTCTACAACGGCTGGGGCAATCCACCCAGCCCCGCTACTGTCATGAACGCGACAGGCGTGAAGTGGTTCACGCTGGCGTTCGTCCTGAGCAACGGCTACTGCAACCCGCAGTGGGACGGCGGCCGGGCGCTGACCGGGGGAGTGGACCAGCAGACCATCACCGCCGTGCGCGCGGGCGGCGGCGATGTCGTCCCGTCCTTCGGCGGCTACAGCGGGAACAAGCTGGAGAGTTCCTGCTCCAGCGCCGGCGAGCTGGCGGCGGCGTACCAGAAGGTCATCAACGCCTACTCGCTCAAGGCGATAGACATCGACCTCGAGGCCGCCGCGTACAGCAACGGCACCGTGCAGCAGCGGACCGTGGACGCCCTCAAGACCGTCAAGGCCAACAACCCGGGCATCAAGGTGTACGTCACCATCGGCACCGGTCAGAGCGGGCCCGACACCAGCCTCATCAACCGGGCGGCGGCGTCCGGTCTGTCCGTGGACGCCTGGACGATCATGCCGTTCGACTTCGGCGGCGCGGGCCAGAACATGGGCACCCTCACCCAGCGGGCGGCCGAGGGGCTCAAGACCGCGCTGAAGAACGCCTACGGCTACAGCGACGACACCGCCTACCGCACCATGGGCATCTCGTCGATGAACGGCATCACCGACGACAACGAGACCGTCACCACCGCCGACTTCCAGACCATCCTCGCCTACGCGCAGGCCCACCACCTGGCGCGGCTCACGTTCTGGTCCGCGAACCGTGACCGGCCCTGCCCGGGTGCCTACCCGAACGACGACACCTGCTCGGGCGTGAGCCAGAGCAATTGGCAGTTCACCAGCATCTTCGCCCGGTACACCGGATGAACGGCACGCGAGTCGAGAACGAGGAAGGGATCGGTCAAGAGATGAACACCGTCGGATCCGGCTCCACCCGCGCGCTGCTGCGGGTCCTGCTCCTGCTGGCCACGCTGCTGGGCCTCGCGGCCGTACCGCCCGCCGCGCAGGCGAGCGGCGCCGCGGCCCCGTTCAAGGTGCTCGCCCTCTACAGCGGCACGTACGACGCGGCGCACATCGACTTCGACAAGGAGGCGAACGTCTGGTTCCCGCAGCAGGCGGCCGCCAACGGCTTCACCTACACGGCCAGCACCGACTGGGATCTGCTGGCCAACGGCGGGGTCAACGCCTACCAGGTCGTCCTGTTCCTGGACGACCTGCCGCAGACGTCCGCCCAACGCTCCGGTTTCGAGGCGTACATGAGAGGTGGGGGTGGCTTCCTGGGCTTCCATGTCTCGGCGTTCACGACGGATGCGTCGAGCTGGTCCTGGTACCACAACACGTTCCTCGGTTCTGGCAACTTCGCGTCCAACACGTGGGGGCCGACCGCGGTGACCCTGAAGGTGGAGGACCGCACGAACCCCGCGACCGTGAACCTGCCGGCCACGTTCACCTCGTCGGTCAGCGAGTGGTACAGCTGGTCCAGGGATCTGCGGCAGAACGCGGACATCAAGGTCCTGGCATCGATCGACCCGAGCAGCTTCCCGGTCGGCACGGACCCCAACCAGTCCTGGTACAGCGGCTATTACCCGATCCTGTGGACCAACACGAAGTACAAGATGCTGTACGCCAACTTCGGCCACAACGCGATGAACTACACGACCAACACGCGGCTCTCGTCGACGTTCGCCAGTGCCACCCAGAACCGCTTCCTGCTGGACGGGCTCAAGTGGCTGGGCGGGGGCGGCTCCACGACCCCGCCGACCGGCGACCAGATCTCCGAGACGGCCTGGTACAGCGTGCAGAACGGCGGGAACGGCACGTGCGTGGACGCCCGTTCGGCAGCGACCGCGAACGGCACGGCGATCCAGCAGTACGCCTGCAACGGCACGTCGGCCCAGCAGTACCAGTTCCGGAGCACCGACAGCGGGTACCTGCGGATCACCGCCCGCGGCAACTCCGCGCAGGTGATCGACGTGACCGACCGCTCGACCGCGGACAACGCGCCGTTGCAGCTGTGGGCCTACTCCGGCGGCACGAACCAGCAGTGGGAGCCGGTGCGCGAGACCAGCGGGCGCTACCACTTCGTCGCCCGGCACAGCGGCAAGTGCCTGACGGCTGCGTCGGCGGCGACGAACAGCGTCCAGCTCACCCAGCGAACCTGCGACGGTTCGGCCACGCAGGCCTTCCAGCTCACCGCGCAGTCCTGAGCCACTGCGCGGTGACACCAGGCCGTCGCCGTGGATGCGGTCAGACCTTCCTCGGGAGGGCCTGACCGCATCGCGCTGAGCATGCCATCGCCTCCTATGGCGAACCCTTGGCGTCACTCCCTGAAAGCTGTCGAGCAGTCAAGACACCGGCAGCGTGCAGAACTTGCACGGAATCTGGTGTCCGAGGGCTTGCCGAACCACTGGGTCAACATTTAAATCAAGACGTGAACTAAGTCGTGACCCGCTTCGTCGCAGGTTCGGCACCCGCACGCCCCCGCACGACGGTTACCGCACGGCCTTTCGTGACCATCCTTCATCCACCCCCAGGGGAACATGGCATGGGCCTCAGATCTCTCGGTGTCGCGCTCGCCAGTACGGCCGCGCTGATCATCCTTCCTGTCGTCGCACCACCCTCGGCGCTCGCAGCCGACGCCAACCTGTCCCAGGGCAGGACAGCCACGTCGTCCTCGACGGAGAACGCGGCAACGCCTGCAGCCGCCGCGGTCGACGGCGACACGGGCACCCGCTGGTCCTCGGCCGCCACCGACGACCAGTGGCTCCAGGTCGACCTCGGGGCCACGGCCTCGATCAGCCAGGTCGTCCTCAACTGGGAAACGGCCTACGCCGCCGACTACAAGATCCAGGTCTCGCCGGACGGCGGCTCCTGGAGCGATCTTCGGACCGTCACCGGCGGGGACGGCGGCACCGACACCCTCACCGTGTCGGGCCAGGGCCGCTACGTCCGTATGCAGGGCGTCCACCGGGCCACCCCGTGGGGTTACTCGCTCTGGGAGTTCCAGGTCTACGGCACCCCCGGGGCGACCCAGCCCGCCGCCTGCTCGACCGCCAACTCGGCGCAGGGCAGGACCGCTTCGGCGTCCTCGACGGAGAACGCCGGCACCCCCGCCTCCGCGGCCTTCGACGGCAACGACTCCACCCGCTGGTCCAGCCAGGCCACGGACCCCCAGTGGCTGCGCGTGGACCTGGGCTCCAGCCAGGACATCTGCAAGATCGACCTGAACTGGGAAGCCGCCTACGGCAAGGACTTCCAGCTCCAGGCTTCCCCTGACGGCCAGAACTGGACCACCCTCAAGACCGTCACCGCAGCGACCGGGGGCCGCGCCTCCTACGACGTCAGCGGCACGGGCCGCTACGTCCGCGTGCTCGGGACGGCCCGCGGCACGGTCTACGGCTACTCCCTGTGGGAAGTCGCCGTCCACACCACCTCCGGCGACACCGGCGGCCCGATCCAGGGCGGCGGCGACCTGGGCCCGAACGTGATCGTCGTGGACCCCTCCACGCCCAACCTCCAGCAGAAGTTCGACCAGGTCTTCACCCAGCAGGAGTCCGCGCAGTTCGGCTCGGGCCGCTACCAGTTCCTCCTCAAGCCGGGCACCTACAACGGCATCAACGCCCAACTCGGCTTCTACACCTCGATCTCCGGCCTCGGACTCAACCCCGACGACACCCAGATCAACGGCGACATCACCGTGGACGCGGGCTGGTTCAACGGCAACGCCACCCAGAACTTCTGGCGTTCGGCGGAGAACCTCGCCATCACCCCGTCCAACGGCACCGACCGCTGGGCCGTCGCCCAGGCTGCGCCCTTCCGCCGTATCCACGTCAAGGGCGGCCTCAACCTGGCCCCCAACGGCTACGGTTGGGCCTCCGGCGGATACATCGCCGACTCCAAGATCGACGGAACCGTGGGACCGTACTCGCAGCAGCAGTGGTACACCCGTGACAGCTCGGTCGGCGGCTGGACCAACGGCGTGTGGAACATGACGTTCACCGGCGTCCAGGGCGCCCCCGCGACCAACTTCGACACCGGCCCGTACACCACGCTGGACACCACCCCGATCTCCCGCGAGAAGCCCTTCCTCTACCTCGACGGCAACGACTACAAGGTCTTCGTCCCCGCCAAGCGCACCAACGTCCGCGGGGTGTCCTGGCCCGCCAACGCCGGGACCTCGCTGCCGCTGAGCCAGTTCTACGTCGTCAAGCCCGGGGCGACGGCCGCCACCATCAACAGCGCACTGGCCCAGGGCCTCAACCTGCTCTTCACGCCCGGCGTCTACCACCTCGACCGGACGATCAACGTCACCCGGGCCGACACCGTGGTCCTCGGGCTGGGCCTGGCCACACTCGTGCCCGACGGCGGCGTCGACGCCCTGCACGTCGCGGACGTCGACGGCGTCCGGCTCGCCGGATTCCTCATCGACGCCGGCGCGACCCGGTCCGACACCCTGCTCCAGATCGGCGCGGCCGGCGCGGCAGCCGACCACTCCGCCAACCCGACCACCATGCAGGACGTGTTCATCCGCATCGGCGGCGCCGGCCCCGGCCTCGCCACCAACTCCGTGGTGGTCAACAGCGACGACGTCGTCATCGACCACACCTGGATCTGGCGTGCCGACCACGGCCAGGGCGTCGGCTGGGAGACCAACCGTGCCGACTACGGCCTCGTCGTGAACGGCGACGACGTCCTGACCACCGGCCTGTTCGTCGAACACTTCAACAAGTACGACGTGCTCTGGAACGGCGAACGCGGCCGCACGATCTTCTTCCAGAACGAGAAGGCCTACGACGCCCCGAACGCCGCCGCCATCACCCACGACGGCATCGTCGGCTACGCCGCCTACAAGGTCGCCGACACGGTCGCCGTCCATGAGGCCTGGGGCCTTGGCAGCTACTGCAACTACACCTCGGACCCCTCCATCGTGCAGCACCACGGCTTCCAGGTGCCGGTCAAGCCCGGCATCAAGCTGCACAGCATCCAGGTGATCTCGCTGGGCGGCAAGGGCCAGTACGCCCACGTCGTCAACGACACCGGCGCCCCCACCTCCGGCACCGACACCATCCCGTCCAAGATCACCCAGTTCCCGTGACGCTCGGCGGGTGAGCCGGGCCGCCCCGGCGGCCCGGAACACCGACCTCGACGTGCTGCGGAC
>NZ_JBHUXV010000183.1:0-13740 GCF_042669125.1 Streptomyces sp. NPDC057253
GCCCTGAAGGGGCCTCGTCCTCAAACGCCGGACGAGCTGAGGGAACTCGGCTCGTCCGGCGTTCTGCGTGCGGGCTTTCACAGAGAAGCCTCGGCCGGCTCCGGCGCTTCCTCGCGCACCGTGACTCCCCGCAGCGTCACCGCCGCCAGGCCCGCCGCCCCCACCAGCAGCACCGCCCCCGCGATCGCCGCCCCCTGCATCCCGCTCGTGAACGCCTCCCGGGCCGCCGTCGCCAGACCCGGCACCCGGTCCGCGATCGCCAGCGCCCCGCCCAGGGTCTCGCGGGCCGCGTCCGGGGCCGAACCCGGAATGTCGTGGCGGTAGATCGCCGTACCGATCGAGCCGAGGACCGCCATTCCGAGGGCGCCGCCGAACTCCGCCGCGGTCTCCATCAGGGAGGACGCCGAACCGGCCCGCTCCACGGGTGCGCTGCTCAGGGCGAGGTCCGTGATCAGGGAGATGACCACGACGATCCCGCAGGCCAGCACGGCGCAGGCGACCAGGACCAGCCAGAGGGAGTCGGTGTCCACGAGGGCCAGCAGCGCGTAGCCGACCGCGCCGATCGCGAAGCCCGCGGTGACGACGTAGGCCCGGTTGACGCCCCTCTGGACGAGTGCCGTCGCCGTCGGGGCGGCCGCGCCGATCGGCACCGAGGGCAGCAGCGCCCACAGGGCCGCCTCCAACGCGCTCTTGCCGAGCACGGACTGGAGGTACTGCGTGGTGAAGAACGCCGAGCCCAGCATGGCGAACGAGGCGATGAGGTTGAGCACGACGGAGGGCGCGAAGCCGTGGCCGCGGAACAGTTCCGGGTCGATCATCGGTGAGGCCGTGGTGCGCTGGCGGTGGACGAACAGCGTCGCGAAGAGCAGACCGACGGTGATCGAGACGACGTACCCGACGTGCCAGCCCTCGGACGGGATCTCCTTCAGGCCGTAGACCAAGGGCAGGACGGCGGCCATCGACAGCGGGACGCTCGGCCAGTCGAAGCGGCCGGGTGCGGGGTCCTTCGACTCGGGGAGCAGGATCGGGCCGAGGACCAGCAGCAGGACCATCGCGGGCAGGTTGACCAGGAAGACGGAGCCCCACCAGAAGTACTGGACCAGCACCCCGCTCATCACCGACCCGAGCGCGATGCCGGCCGTCATCACGCCGGACCACATGCCGATCGCCTTCGCGCGCTGTCCCGGGTCGGTGAACATCGTGCGGATCAGCGCCATCGTCGAGGGCATCAGGGTCGCGCCGCCGATGCCGAGGACCGCGCGGGCCGCGATCAGGGTCTCGGCGCTGTGCGCGTAGGCGGCGACCAGGGAGGCGGTGCCGAAGGCGAGGGCTCCGATCAGGAGGAGCCTGCGGCGGCCTATGCGGTCGCCGAGGGAGCCCATCGTCATCAGCAGGCCGGCCAGGACGAACGCGTAGATGTCGAAGATCCACAGCTGCTGGGTGCCGCTCGGCTCCAGGTCCGCGCTGATCGCGGGGACCGCGAAGTACAGGACGGAGACGTCCATGGAGACCAGGAGCAGCGGAAGCATCAGGACGGCGAGTGCGGTCCATTCACGGCGGCCGGCCAGGGAACCGGCGGGAGTCGGGTTCGTCATGGCGGCGACTATACGAGCGTATTAAACGCTTGTCTATGACGCTTGTATAAATCGCTTGTCTAGATAAGGTGGGCGCATGGGACACCGCGAGGATCTGCTCGAAGGCGCCAAGCGCTGCCTGCTGGAGAAGGGGTTCGTGCGCACGACGGCGCGCGACATCGTCAAGGAGTCGGGGACCAACCTCGCGTCGATCGGCTACCACTACGGGTCGAAGGACGCGCTGCTCACACAGGCGTTCGTGGAACTGGTCCAGGAGTGGGGGGAGACCTTCGACCCGGCCGGGGCGCGGGACGCGGAGGCCGGGGGCTCGCTGGAGCGGTTCCGCGGGGTGTGGGCGCGGATGCTGGCTGGCCTGGAGGAGTCCCGCCCGGTGTGGGCCGCCAGCCTGGAGATCGCCACCCAGGGCGAGCGGATGCCCGAGCTGCGCACGATGATGGCCGCGGCCCAGACCGAGGGCCGCTCCGGCCTGGTCGCCCTGTTCACCGGCCTGGAGGAGTCCACGCTCGACGAGCGGACCGTCCGCACGCTCGGCGGCTTCTACCAGGCGCTGCTCAACGGTCTGATGGTGCAGTGGCTCTTCGACCCGGCGAGCGCCGCCACCGCCGACGACCTGACCGAGGGGCTGCGCCGGGTGATCGAGGGCGCCACGAAGAGCTGACGATCCGCCCGTCCCACAACTCCAGGACCCGCTCCGCGACCTGCCGCGGTCGCCGCGACGTCGCCATCGGACGGCTCCGGTCTAGAGCCGCGCCCCCTTGAGGGCCATGTGCAGCAGGAGGCGGTCCTCTCCGTCGTCCAGGTCCAGGCCGGTGAGTTGTTCGACGCGGGAGAGGCGGTAGTAGAGGGTCTGGCGGTGGATGCCCAGTTCGGCGGCGGTGCGGCCGGCCTGGCCCGCGCGGTCGAGGTAGACCTCGGCGGTGCGGGCGAGTTCGCGGTGGGCGGGGGAGAGGAGGGGGCGTACGGCGGGGTCCCGGGCCGTCTCCGGGGGCAGTGCGGTCAGCAGGCGGTACGGGCCGATCCGCGACCACTGGGCGAGGGGGCCGAACCCCGGCTCCGCGAGCGCCGCGCGGGCCGCGGCCGACGCCTCCTGCCAGGCGGCGGCGACTCCGGCGAGCCCGTCGCGCGGCTCACCGATCCCGGCCGCGCGGGACGGGGTGCGCGGCTCGCCCGTGCCGGTGCCTGGCGTGCGGGTCTCCTCGGCGAGCAGGCGGGTCGCCGCCGTGGTCGCCGGGGTCAGGGTGTCCGGGGCCCGGAGGCGGACCAGGATCGCCAGGGCGTGGGCCGCGGGGCCCCACGGGAGCGTGCAGAGGGCCGTCGCGTGGGGGACCGTGCGTGCGGACGGGGCGTCGTCGGGGTCGGCGGAGGGCCACGGGGCGATACACACCATGGCGTACGGGCCGTCGCCGCGGGAGCCCAGTGCCGTGCGCAGGGCGGCCACCGCCATGTCGGCCTGCCAGCCGCGCTCGGCGGTCAGCACCGCCCGCAGTTCCCGGCTCAGGTCGGCCCCGTGCTGCGCCTCGTCCGCGAGCAGCGCGCCGATCCGGGCCGTCACCCGCATGGCCGCGTCCAGCTGCGGGTCGGTCGGGCCGGGGTCGGAGTCCAGGAGCCAGACGTAACCGAGGACGACCCCCCGGTGCCGTACCGGAAGGCAGATCCGGCCCCGGTACACCCCCGCCTCCGGAGTCGGCGGAATCCGCACCGGGGCGCTCGCCCGCGTGATGCCGAAGCCCTCGAACCACGTCCGGACCGCGGCCGTGGAGCGGCGGGTCAGGATCGAGCGGGCGCGGACCGGGTCCAGCGCCGAGGGATCGAGCTCGCCCTCACTGTCGTACGCACCGAAGGCGATCAGTTCGAAGTCCCGGTTCTCCAGGGTCGCCGGAACGCCCAGGAGCTCCGAGATCTCGTCGACCAGCTCCTGGTAGTCGCCCTTGTAGTCCCCTGTCACTCGGGCATTCTCGCGCAAAAACACCCCGCTTCATACATCTGTCTGAGATCTGCGGCACGGATGCGTGACAGCTGTCGATGGCCCACGATCGGAGGGATCCTTAGGTTTCACGGTGGTTCTATCTGCTGGTTTGTGGAGGTGCCCCGTGCTGGGTCCCGTGATTCTTGCCGCGTCGCGCAGCGACCGGATGCGACGCCTGATCTCGGCGGCCCCGGTGACCAAGCAGGTCGTCGACCGCTTCATCCCCGGTGAGAGCGTCGACGACGTGGTGCCGATCATCGAGGAGCTCACCGGGCGTGGCCTGGAGCTGACGATGGACGTCGTCGGCGAGGACATCACCACCCCCGAGCAGGCGGCGGCCGCCCGGGACGCCTACCTCACGCTGGTCGACCGGCTGCGCGACCTCGGTCTCGGCGAGCGCGTGGAGATGTCCGTCAAGCTGTCCATGTTCGGGCAGGCGCTCGACGGCGGTCACGAGCTGGCGCTCGCGAACGTCCGGCCGGTCGTGGAGGCCGCCGCCGCGATCGGTACGACCGTGACGCTCGACGCCGAGGACCACACCACCCTCGACTCGATGTTCGCCATCCACGAGGAGCTGCGGAAGGACTTCCCGCAGACCGGCTGCGTCATCCAGGCCTACCTCTTCCGCACCGAGGCCGACGCCCGCCGGCTCGCCGGGGCCGGTAGCCGGGTGCGGCTCGTGAAGGGCGCCTACAAGGAGCCCGCCGAGGTGGCCTACCAGCAGAAACACGAGATCGACAAGGCGTACGTCCGGGTCCTGCGCGTCCTCATGGAGGGCGAGGGATACCCGATGGTCGGCTCCCACGACCCCCGCCTGATCTCCATCGCCCAGGAACTCGCCCGGCAGGCCGGCCGCAAGCTGGACGAGTACGAGTTCCAGATGCTGTACGGCATCCGCGGCGACGAACACCTGCGCCTGGCCGCCGAGGGCCACCGCATGCGCGTCTACACGGCCTACGGCACGGACTGGTACGGCTACTTCATGCGCCGTCTCGCGGAGAAGCCGGCGAACCTGCGCTTCTTCGCCCGCAGCTTGGTCAGCAAGGGCTGATCCCGAACACCCGCTCAAGCACAAGGAGTTACGGAACCCATGGACGCTGTGACCCAGGTCCCCACCCCCGTCAACGAGCCGGTGCACGGCTATGCCCCCGGTTCGCCCGAGCGGGCCCGGCTGGAGGCCAAGCTCAAGGAGCTGGCCGAGAACCCGGTCGACCTGCCGATGACCATCGGCGGCGAGAAGCGGATGGGCGGCGGTGAGCGCTTCGACGTCGTGCAGCCGCACAACCACAAGGCCCGCCTGGGCACGTACGCCAACGCCACCCAGCAGGACGCCCAGGACGCCATCGACGCCGCCCTCGCCGCCGCGCCCGCCTGGCGCGCGATGTCGTTCGACGACCGCGCCGCGATCATCCTGCGCGCCGCCGAACTGCTCGCCGGCCCCTGGCGCGAGACCCTCGCCGCGTCCACCATGCTCGGCCAGTCCAAGACCGCCCAGCAGGCCGAGATCGACACGCCCTGCGAGCTGGTCGACTTCTGGCGCTTCAACGTCAAGTACGCCCGTGACCTGCTCGCCGAGCAGCCCCCGGCCAACGCCCCCGGTGTCTGGAACCGTCTCGACCACCGCCCGCTCGAAGGGTTCGTCTACGCGATCACGCCGTTCAACTTCACGGCGATCGCGGGCAACCTGCCCACCGCGCCCGCCCTCATGGGCAACGTGGTGGTCTGGAAGCCGTCCCCGACGCAGACCCACGCGGCCGTGCTGCTGATGCAGCTGCTGGAGGAGGCGGGGCTGCCCAAGGGCGTCATCAACCTCGTCACCGGCGACGGCATCGAGGTCTCCAAGGTGGCCCTGGAGCACCGCGACCTCGCGGGCATCCACTTCACCGGCTCCACCAAGACCTTCCAGCACCTGTGGAAGACGGTCGGCGCCAACATCGAGAAGTACCGCACCTACCCCCGCCTGGTCGGCGAGACCGGCGGCAAGGACTTCGTGGTCGCCCACCCGAGCGCCGACCGCGCGATCCTCAAGACGGCCCTGACCCGCGGTGCCTTCGAGTACCAGGGCCAGAAGTGCAGCGCCACCTCCCGGGCCTACATCCCGGCGTCCCTCTGGAACAGCGGTTTCCGCGAGGAGTTCGCCGCCGAGGTCGACGGCATCGCCATGGGTGACGTCACCGACCTCACCAACTTCATCGGTGCCGTCATCGACGAGCGGGCCTTCGCCAAGAACAAGGCCGCGATCGACCGAGCCCAGGCGGACCCGACCTGCACGATCGTCGCGGGCGGTTCCTACGACGACTCGGTGGGCTGGTTCGTCCGCCCGACGGTCGTGGAGTGCACGGACCCGGCCAACGAGGTCTTCACCACCGAGTACTTCGGCCCCTTCCTCGCGGTCCACGTCTACGAGGACGAGAAGTACGACGAGATGCTGACCCAGATGGAGTCGGCGTCCGACTACGCCCTCACCGGCTCGGTGATCGCCTCCGACCGCGCGGCGGCGGCGTACACGATGGAGAAGCTGCGCTACGCGGCCGGCAACTTCTACATCAACGACAAGTCGACCGGCGCCGTCGTCGGCCAGCAGCCCTTCGGCGGCGGCCGCGCCTCCGGCACCAACGACAAGGCCGGCGCCCCGCAGAACCTCCAGCGCTGGACCCTGACCCGCGCCATCAAGGAGACCCTGGTCCCGCCGACCGAGTACGGCTACCCGCACATGGGCTGACGCCCCGTCAGCCACCGGAAGGGGCCGGGCTGTTGCCCGGCCCCTTCGTGTGCGCACAATGCCGGCATGACCGTGATCACCGAGGACGACGTACGACTGTGGGCCTCACGCTCGGGTGAGGGTCGCCCAGCGACTCCGGGGGGCCCGCTGGTCCTCTGCCACGGCGGACCGGGTCTGTGGGACATGTTCGCGGACGTGGCCGCGATGCTCGACGACCGGACCACGGTGATCCGCTGGGACCAGCGCGGCTGCGGCCGCTCGGAGCGGTGCGACGGACCCTGGACGACCGACCGGTTCGTGGCCGACCTGGACGCCGTGCGCCGGCACTTCGGTCTGGACCGGATGGCTCTGCTCGGCCACTCCTGGGGCGCGCAGCTCGCGTTGAGCTATGCCCTGGCCCACCCGGCGCGGGTGAGCACGCTGATCTACGTGAGCGGGAACGGCATCGGGCCGGTGTCCGGCTGGCACGCCGCCTACAAGGAGAACCTCGCGTCCCGCCTCGGCGGACAGGAGCGCCCCGAGGACGAGCGCGAGCAGGTGATCCTCCAGTGGTCGGCCGACTTCGCGGACCCCGCGCGCGCCCTGGAGCGGGCCCGGCGGATGGCCGACCCCTGGTTCGCGATCAACTACGCGTGCAACAGCGCGCTGAACACCGAGATCAAGAACACCTGGGGCACCGCGGAGCTACAGGCGGCCTGCCGGGCCCTGGACCTGCCCGTTCTGATCATCGACGGTGCCCAGGACATCCGCCCGCGCTCGGCCGTGGACTCCCTGGCGGAGGCCTTGCCGCGGGTGCGGCGGGCGGTGCTGCCGGGGACCGGGCACGTGCCGTGGCTGGAGGCGCCTCAGTCGTTCCGGGAACTCGTGACAGGGGCGCTCATCTAGTCGGCGGCCACCGATGCCGCCCGCACCAGGATCTTCCCCGTGTTCCCGCCCCGCAGCATCAGCAGGAACGCCTCCACGATGCGCTCGAAGCCGTCCAGGACCGTCTCGTCCAGGGCGAGGGTGCCGTCGAGCAGGCGCGGTACCGCGAACTCGTACAACTCCTCCTGCACGTCGGTGTGGTCGCGGACCAGGAAGCCCTCCAGGCGCAGGCTCTTCTCCACCACGTCCGCGTGGTCGAAGCGGACCGGCGGCGCGCCCGGGGTGTTGTACTGGCCGACCGTGCCGACCCGCACCACCCGCCCTCGCTCCCGCAGCGCGCCGATCGCCGCGCCCAGGTGCTCGCCGCCGACGTTGTCCACGAACACGTCGATGCCGTCGGGCGCCGCCTTCGCGAGGAGGTCCGCGACCGGGCCCGAGTGGTAGTCGAACGCCGTGTCGTAGCCGACCTGTTCCACCAGATGACGGACCTTGGCCGGCGAGCCCGCGCTGCCGATCAGCCGGCCCGCCCCCAGCAGCCGGGCGAACCGGCCCGTCGCCGTACCGACCCCGCCCGCCGCCGCGGAGACGAACAGGTCCTCGCCCTCGCGGAACCGGGCGACGCGGGTGAGGCCGACGTACGCGGTGAGGCCGGTGCCGCCGAGCACGCTCAAGTACGCGGAGAGCGGCAGGCCTTCGTACTGGGGCAGCCGTCTGACCTCGGCCGGGCCCACCACCGAGTGCGTCCGCCAGCCCTTGCGGTGCACGATCAACTCGCCCTCGTGCAGGGTTGGTTCGCGAGAGGCGACGACTCTGCCGAGCGTGCAGCCCTCCAGCGGGGCGTCCAACTCGAAGTCACCGTCCATCATTTCGCGGTGGTAGGGGTCGACCGACCAGTAGAGGTTCTCGACGAGAGCAGTGCCGGGGGAGGGGGCGGGGATCTCCGACTCCACGAAACGGAAGTGCTCCGGGGTCGGGAAGCCGGTCGGGCGGGAGGTCTGGTGCACGGTGAGCGCGGTCATGTCCGCGACGGTAGGGAGGAATGCGCCGGGGCGGGCAGAGGGTTGGGCTCATGGAACGGGCGGATCCATGAACCGCTCTCATGGCGGCAGGTGGGGGACAGGGTGAGCAGTGCGGTAGATCTCGCGCCGCAGGAGTTGCGGGTCCTGGTGGCCGTCGCCGAGGAGGGCGGCTTCTCCGCGGCCGCGCCCCGCCTCGGCACCACCCAGTCCGCCGTCTCGCACGCGGTACGCGGCATCGAGCGCAAGCTGGGAGTCGTCCTGTTCGAGCGGGGCCGGTACGGGGCCCGTCCCACCCCCGCCGGTGAGAAGGCCGCGGCCCACGCCCGCCGGGTCCTGCGGATGCTCGACGCCCTGGTCAGAGAGGCCCGGGACACCCCCAGGGCCACGGTCACCGGGCCCCTGCGCGTGGCCGCCTTCCGCAGTGCGGCCCTGCATCTGCTGCCGCCCGTCCTGGCGCGGCTGTCCGCCCGGCACCCGGGGATCGAGGCGACCGTCACCGTCGTACGGGAGATCGGTCCCGGCACGGCCGGTGAGGTGGCCGAGGGGCGGGCCGACCTCGGCATCGCCACCCTCGGAACCGGCACGCGGCTCGCGCCGGGTCTCGTCGGGGACGTACTCCTGGAAGAGCCGTACGCCCTCGTGCACCCTGCCGGGCATCCCGAGCCGCGCTCGCTGCCGCTGGTCGACTGGCGGGAGAACTGCTCCTCGTACACCCGCGCGTGGTGGGCCGCGCAGGACTGGATCCCCGCCGCGACCGTCCGCGCCGAGGACGACGGGGCCGTGCTGTCGATGGTGGGCAGCGGGCTCGGGATGGCGATCATGCCCGCGCTCTCCCTCACCGCGGTCCCGCCCGGCACCCAGATCACCGACCTCGGACCCGGGCGGCCCACCCGCCGGGTCGGATACGTCACCACTCCCGGGCTCGCCGCCACCGCCGCCGTCCGTGCACTCGTCCGGGAACTCAGGTCATCGGCGACATTGCAGGTCAGCGCGGTGTGACCCACTTCGCCGTCTCAGATAGTAGGAAGTCCGAGTAATTGTGGAGACAGACCGGCCCCCCTCCCTTAGCTTTGTAGGAGCCGAACGTCTCGCTCGATCAAGCGAATGGCGGTCGTGAGCCGGGCCCCGTGCAGGCAACCCCTGCGGCCGGTGCTCCCCGCCCCATCCGGCGTCTCGTTGTCCCCTTCCCAGGCAATTCGAAGGAGTCGATTTCTCATGGCCGAGACGACCGCCCGCCGTCGAGTCCGTCACATCTCCCGCACGAGCGATTCCGACCGCAAGAACGCCGCCGCGGCGCTCCAGCGCGCCCTCGACCGCCGTGACAACGGCGGCTCGACCGGTCACTGACCCCATCGCCCCAAGCGTCACGTCTCAAGCCGGGAGCCGCACCCGCACGAGGTGTGGCGCGGGCCGTGCTCACGCCCCGCGCCGCACCTCGAAGTGGTCGACGCGCCTGCCGTCCTGGGCGAGCGCGGACACCGTCAGCCGCGGCCGCGCCCCGCTGTGGGCCTCCACCGAGAGCAGCGAGAACCCGCGGTAGCGGACCCGCGACCACTCCACGGTCTCCTTGAGGGTCTGCTTCGACTCGGTCCACTGGAAGGTCTCGACCGACTCGTGGTCGTGCACCCGCCCCTCGTAGCTCTCCTTGACGCCCGGCGGGAAGCCGTACAGGTCCCGCCCGCCCCCGCCCGCGGTCACATAGACGATGCCGTCCCGCGTCGGGTCCGTGGCCCCGCCGACCGGCACCTTGCGGCCGACCTCGCCGCCCCGGATCGCGTCGGTCCGCTCGTACACGTGGTTGTGCCCGTTGATCACCAGATCGACCTGGTGCTTCTCGAACAGCGGCAGCCAGTGCGCGCGCACTCCGCCGTCGGAGGCGTGCGAGGACGTCGAGTACGCGCAGTGGTGGAAGTAGACGACCACGAAGTCGATCCCCTTGGCGGCCCGCAGCTCACCGAGCCTGCTGTCCAGCCACTTCGTCTGCCTGCCGTCCGTGTGCCCGAGGTTGGCCTGGATCTCGTACGACACGTCGTTCGCGTCCAGCGCCACCACGCCGACGTTGCCGTACGCGAAGGAGTAGACGCCCGGTGCCGAGCGCGGGTCGAAGCCGCTGTCCGGCAGGGTCCAGCGGGCGAGCTGGCCACCGTAGCCGTCGGGTGAGTACCAGGCCTCCATGTCGTGGTTGCCGGTCGTCACCATCCACGGCACGCTCCGCGCGACCCCCTCGTTCTGCTTGAGGAACAGGTCCCAGAAGCCCGGGTCGTAGCCGTCGGACTTCACGCCCTGGCCGTTGCTGTCGGCGTAGCAGATGTCGCCGGCGTGGAGGTGGAAGGCGGGCTTCTGACGCAGCAGCAGGTTGTCGTTGGCGGCCGCGGCCGTGCCGACGCCCTGGTCGCCGAAGGCCGTGAACACGAATGTCTCCGGGCTCGCCGGGGCCGTACGGAAGCTCGTGATGGTCGCGCGGTGTGCCGGGTCCGCCGGGTCGAAGCCCTCGTGGCCGACGCCGTAGTAGTACGTGGTGCCGGGGCGCAGTCCGTCCAGGGCCGCGTGCAGGTAGTACTGGTCGAGGGCGAGGCGGACACCGGTCAGTCCGGGGGTGTGCAGGTCGCGGAGCTCGGCCTCGATGCGCCGGCTCAGGTCGTCCGGGCGCAGGCCGACGCGGACGTACGGCTTGCGGACCGCGAGCGGGACCTGCCACGACACCCGCATCTGGGTCTTGGGGTCGGCACCGAAGGCGAGATGACGGCCGAAGGGGATGACGGCGGAGCCGTGCACTTTCGTCGTGGGGGAGGACGGGGAGCCGGCGGTGGACGTCCCCGCGGTGGAACAGCCCGTCAGCAGGCCGCCGGCGACCGCGCCCGCCGTCACCAGCGTGCGGCGCCGGGACAGCATGGTCCGCAGGTAGTCGTGCTGCTCGGCCATGCTCATGCGGCGCGCGAGCCGGGGCGGAATGCCGACGTCGGGGAGGTCCATGCTGGTGAACTTCCCAGCGCACCCCAACAACCGCCATACCTACGGGTGAACGGCGGCCGAAGGGCTGACGCCGGGCCTCCGCCGCCATGTCCGTATCGCGGACAGGCCGTGTCATCCCATGGGACGAGGAGTAGGGTTCCCGCATGTCTCGCAGCATCAATCTCGCAGTGATTCCCGGTGACGGCATCGGCCAGGAGGTCGTGGCCGAAGGTCTGAAGGTCCTCTCCGCCGTCCTTCCGCAGGATGTGAAGCTGGAGACCAAGGACTTCGACTTCGGCGCCCGGCGCTACCACGCCACCGGTGAGACCCTCACCGACGCCGACCTCGACGCGCTGAAGCAGCACGACGCGATCCTGCTCGGCGCCATCGGCGACCCGTCGGTCCCCTCCGGCGTGCTGGAGCGCGGCTTCCTCCTCAAGCTCCGCTTCGCCTTCGACCACCATGTGAACCTGCGTCCGTCGAAGCTGCTCCCCGGTGTCGACACGCCCCTCAAGGGCGAGCCGGCCATCGACTTCGTGGTCGTCCGCGAGGGCACCGAGGGCCCCTACACCGGCAACGGCGGCACGATCCGCAAGGGCACCGAGCACGAGGTGGCCACCGAGGTCTCCGTGAACACCGCCTTCGGTGTCGAGCGCGTGGTCCGCGACGCCTTCGCCCGTGCCCAGGCCCGCCCGCGCAAGAAGCTCACGCTGGTCCACAAGAACAACGTGCTGACCTTCGCCGGGCACCTGTGGACGAACATCTTCACCAAGGTGGCCGCGGAGTTCCCCGAGGTCACCACCGACTACATCCACGTGGACGCCGCGACCATCTACCTGGTCACCGACCCCGAGCGCTTCGACGTGATCGTCACCGACAACCTCTTCGGCGACATCATCACCGACCTCGCCGCGGCCGTCTCCGGCGGTATCGGCGTGGCGGCCTCCGGCAACATCAACCCGTCCGGAGAGTTCCCGTCCATGTTCGAGCCCGTCCACGGCTCGGCCCCGGACATCGCGGGCCAGGGCAAGGCCGACCCCACGGCCACGGTCCTGTCCGTCGCCCTGCTCCTGCGTCACCTCGGCTACGAGGCCGAGGCCGCCCGCATCGAGGAGGCGGTCTCCGCCGACCTCGCCGAGCGCACCGGCAAGCCCGCCCGCAGCACCGCCGAGATCGGCGACGCGCTGGCCGTACGAGTAGCCGGCTGACCGGGCGGACCACTAAAGCATTCGAAGCCGCCGGGTCACCGCACCCGGCGGCTTTCGCTTGTCCCCCGCCGGGTGCCACCATCATCCCCTGGGTCGCATTTCACGCCGTTTCTTCCCCGGCTCCCCGCTTGCGATAATCGAACGCGGAGCCGCGGAATGAGGGAATGCTCGGACGTCCTAGCACTGGTCACTGACAGTAAAGGGGCGTGAGCGCGGCCCGTCACTACCCAACCGGTGAAGGACAACCACTCATGACGACGCCCACGATCGAGCTCAAGCCCTCCGCCAGTCCGCTCTCCGCCGCCGAGCGCGAGGCGATCCTGGCCAGTCCCGGGTTCGGCCGGCACTTCACCGACCACATGGTGACGATCAAGTGGACCGAGGGCCGCGGCTGGCACGACGCCCAGCTCGTCCCGTACGGCCCGATCTCCCTCGACCCCTCCACCCACGTCCTCCACTACGGCCAGGAGATCTTCGAGGGGCTCAAGGCGTACCGCCAGGCCGACGGCTCGGTCGCCGTGTTCCGTCCCGAGGCCAACGCCCGCCGCTTCCGCAACTCCGCGCGCCGGATGGCGATGGCCGAGCTGCCCGAGGAGCTGTTCATCGAGGCCCTCGACGCGCTCATCGGCCAGGACGCCGACTGGGTCCCGCCGCACGGCGGCGAGGAGTCCCTCTACCTGCGCCCGTTCATGTTCGCCACGGAGGCCGCGCTCGGCGTCCATCCGGCCAACGAGTACCTCTTCATGCTGATCGCCTCCCCGTCCGGCGCCTACTTCGCCGGGGGCGTCAAGCCGGTCACCATCTGGGTCTCCGAGGACTACGTCCGCGCGGTCCCCGGCGGCACCGGTGACGCCAAGACCGGCGGCAACTACGCGGCCTCCCTCCTTCCGCAGGCCGAGGCCGCCGCCAACGGCTGCGACCAGGTCGTCTACCTCGACGCGGTGACCCGCACCAAGGTCGAGGAGTCCGGCTCGATGAACATCGCCTTCGTCTACGGCGACCGGATCGTCACCCCGTCCCTCACGGGCTCGATCCTGGAGGGCATCACCCGGGACTCCCTCCTCCAGGTCGCCCGCGACCTCGGCTACACCGCCGAGGAGGGCGTGATCACCCTCGACCAGTGGCGCGCCGACGCCGCCTCCGGCGCCCTCACCGAGGTCTTCGCCTGCGGCACCGCGGCCGTCGTCACGCCGATCGGCCACGTCAAGACCAAGACGGACGGCTGGACCCACGGCGACGGCACGCCCGGCGAGGTCACCGGGAAGCTGCGCGAGGCCCTGCTGGGCATCCAGCGGGGTGTCCGGGAGGACAAGCACGGCTGGATGCACAGGCTGGGCCAGGCCTGACGCTTCTGGGCCTGGCGCTTCTGGACCCACCCCTTCCAGGCCCACCCCTTCTGGGCCTACCGCTTCGT
>NZ_JBHUXV010000184.1:0-13606 GCF_042669125.1 Streptomyces sp. NPDC057253
CATCAGAGGTGCCGTGCCGTGTGCGGCGTGCGGGAGTCGGGGGTGCGTCAGCCGAGGACGGCGAGCGCGTCGATCTCGATGAGCAGGCCCGCGGGCAGACCGACGTAGACCGTCGTGCGCGCGGCCGGAGGCTGGGTGAGGCCCTGCTCCTCGAAGTAGGTGTTGTAGATCGAGTTCATCTCGGCGAAGTGGTCCACGTCGGTCAGATAGACGCGGATCATCATCACGTCGTCCCAGGAGGCGCCGCCCTCCTCCAGGATCGCCTTGACGTTGGCGAGGGTCTGGAGCGTCTGCTCGCGCAGGCCGGGACCGGCGGGCGTGGGGGGCTTGCCCTCCTCGGCCGGCAGGAAGCCGACCTGTCCGGCCACCTGGAGGATGTTGCCCTTGCGCACGCCGTGGGAGAACTTCGCGGGCGGGGTGGTGTGGGTCTTGGGGGTGAGCGCGATCTTGTCCGTCATACGGGTTCCTTCGCTGTTGTTCTGCCGGAGTACTCGCCGCTGATGGCATCGGCCGTACGGCGGACCTGGGGGAGCAGGGCGAGGAGTTCCTCGGCGGTGACGACGACGTTCGGCGCGGAGACCGACATCGCGGCGACGACCTTGCCGTCGGCGCCGCGGACGGGGGCCGCGACGCAGTTGATGGACTCCTCGTGGCCACCGAGGTCGGTGGCCCAGCCCTGTTCGCGCACGCGCTCCAACTCCTTGAGGAAAGCGGGGGCGCTGGGTGTCGAACGGGCCGTGTAGAGGGGGTATTCGAGCTTGTCGGCGAGGGCGCGGCGCTCGGCCTCGGGAAGGTCGGCGAGCAGCAGTTTCGCGACCGCGGCGACGGTGATGGCGACGGGCTTGCCGATCCGGGAGTACATCCGCACGGGGTAGCGGCTCTCGACCTTGTCGATGTACAGCACCTCGTCCTCCTCGTACACGGCGAGGTGGACGGTGTGACCACAGCTCTCGTTCAGCCGTACGAGGTGGGGGTGGGCGATCTCGCGGATGTCGAGGTTCTCCATCGCCTCCTGGGCGAGGGCGATGAGGCGGGCGCCGAGCCGGTAGCGCTGGTCGGACTGGCGGTAGACCATGCCGTGCTCGTGCAGTGTGCGCAGGAGCCGCAGCGCGGTGGACTTGTGCACACCGAGCCGCTCGGCGACCTGGCCGAGATCGGCGGGCCCCTCGGCGAGCAGCGGCAGGATGCTCAGCGCGCGATCGACGGTCTGACTCATGGGGTGCGTACCTCCTCCGGGGCGGCCGCGGCCTGCGTCCAGCCGGGACCGAGACGAAGTCTCCCCCACACGTCGTCCCCGACGGCGACGAGCCGGTCGGCGTGTGCGCGGGAGGGGGGTGGAGCGAGGTCCCCGGGGGCGGTGAGAGCGGCGGCGGCCCAGAGGTGGCCGTACCTCAGCCGATCCCTCATAGGAAGGCCCCGAAGAGTCGCGGAGAGAAACCCGGCGGCAAAGGCATCCCCGGCACCGGTGGTGGCGACGACGTCCACATCCAGGGCAGACACGAAGGTGACCGGCTCAAGGGGCGCGGGGCCGTATCGACGTGCGGCTCCGCCGCGGGGCGCGATCTGCCCCCTCTCGGCCGCACCCGAAACGAATGCGGTGGCCCCCCTTCCCCCTTGCTTCACCACCAGCACCGAAGGCTCGGGCAGCACCGCCCGGATCGCCGGAGGTCCCCCCGTCACCCCCCACGCCTCCTCCGCCTCGTCCTCCCCCACGAACACGATGTCGGCCCCCCGCGCCAGCTCCAGCAGCACCCGCGGACCATCGGCATCCCGCCACAACCCGGCCCGGTGATTGACGTCGAAGGAGACGAGCGGACGCCCCGCCGCGGGACTCATCAGCTCACGCACCAGTTCCAGGCACTCGGAGGACAACGCCGCGGTGATCCCCGAGAGATGCAGCACCCGCCCCGCCCGCACCACCGACAGGTCCACGTTGGCCACGGACATCGCGGAAGCGGCGGACCCTGCCCGGTAGTAGGCGACCTCGTGCCCGTCCGAGCCCCGCTCCCCCGCCGTACGGAAGTACACCCCCGTCGGCCGCGAAGGATCACGGCCCACGGCCGAGACGTCGACCCCGTACCCCCCGACCGTCTCGACGAGGTGATCCCCGAACCCGTCGACCCCGACCCGGCTGACCCACCGCACCGCGAAGCCGGCCGCAGCCAACCCGCACGCCACGTTCGACTCCGCGCCACCGATCCCCCGGTCGAAGGACGGCACGTCCGCGAGCCGCCCCGGCCGTCCGGGCAGGAACGTGACCATGGACTCGCCGAGCGCGACGACGTCCACGGCGTCGGGGGCATTCACGATGGTCGTAGCTCCTTCATTGACCCGGCATTCGCCAGGATGTTAGACAGCAGTAAGCGATATACGCAATGAACGTTGCACACACTGCAACGCACATACGGCAATGCACCGCATCAGGAGGCCTCGTGTCCGGTACCGAAGCGCTCGCCCGCCTCATGGAGGACCGTGTCGACCACCGCTTCAAGGGCCTCCCCCCGGACGCGGACGGCCTGACCGTCGCCGAGCTGACCGCCCAGCGCCGTAACCTCTTCACCGACGGCTTCACCACCCCAGTGCTCGCCCTCTCCGCCGAGCGCCTGGAACACAACCTCGCGCTCATGGAGACGTACGCCACCCGCCACGGCCTCGCCTTCGCCCCGCACGGCAAGACGACCATGGCCCCCCAGCTCTTCCGGCGGCAGTTGGAGCACGGCGCCTGGGGCATCACCCTGGCCGTCCCCCACCAGGTCCGGGTCGCGCGGGCGTACGGCGTCCAGCGGGTCTTCCTCGCCAACGAACTCGTGGACCCGGCGGCCCTGCGGTGGGTCGCCGGGGAACTCGCGCAGAACGAGGACTTCCGGTTCATCTGCTACGTCGACTCCGTGCGCGGTGTCGAGCTGATGGACGAGGCCCTGCGCGGCGCGGCCCGCCCGGTGGACGTCGTCGTAGAACTGGCCGCCGGTGAGGGCGCCCGCACCGGTGTCCGTACGGAGGCGGAGTGCGCGGCGGTCGCCGACGCGGTCGCCGCCACCGGGACGCTACGGCTGGTCGGGGTCGCCGGGTACGAGGGCGAGGTCCCGCGGGCGGACCCGGAGCGGGTGCACGCCTGGCTGCGCCGACTCGTGGCCCTGGCCGCCGACTTCGACAAGGCGGGGCGGTTCGTGGCGGCGGGCCTGGACGAGATCGTGGTCAGCGCCGGTGGCAGCGCCTGGTTCGACGCGGTCGCCGACGTCTTCGCCGAGATCCCCGAACTCTCGCTCCCGGTACTGAAGTTGCTGCGCTCCGGCGCCTACGTCTCGCACGACGACGGCCACTACCGCAAGCTGACCCCCTTCAACCGGATCCCGGAGGAGGGCGCGTTGGAGCCCGCGTTCCGGCTGTGGACCCAGGTCGTCTCCCGCCCCTCCCCCGAGCAGGCCTTCACCAACGCGGGCAAGCGGGACGCGGCCTACGACCTCGACCTGCCCTTCGCGCAGGTCGTGCGGCGGGGCGGCACCGAGCTCCCGGCCACCGGCATCGAGGTGACCGCGCTCTCCGACCAGCACGCCTGGCTGGCCACCGCCCCCGACGTGGACCTGAAGGTGGGCGACTGGCTGGGCCTCGGCCTCTCCCACCCGTGCACGTCCTTCGACAAGTGGCAGCTGATCCCGGTCGCGGAGGCGGACGGCACGGTCGTCGAGTACATCCGTACGTTCTTCTGAGACGCGGGAGCCCGGAGATGGAAGAGCTCGTCATCAGGGACGTGGACGTCGTCGACGGCAGCGGCGACCCCGCGTACCGGGCCGACGTGGTGGTCGACGGCGGCCGGATCGTGTCGATCGTCAAGGAGGCGGCCGACGCGGGCTGCCAGCGCCCCAGGGCCCGCCGGGAGCTGGACGCCGAGGGGCTCGTCCTCTCCCCCGGCTTCATCGACATGCACGCCCACAGCGACCTGGCCCTCCTGCGCGACCCCGACCACAGCGCCAAGGCGGCGCAGGGGGTCACGCTGGAGGTCCTGGGCCAGGACGGGCTGTCGTACGCCCCGGTCGACGACCGCACGCTGGAGGAGGTCCGCCGGGCCATCACCGGCTGGAACGGCTACGGCGACGACATCGACTTCGACTGGCGCACGGTCGGCGAGTACCTGGACCGCCTGGACCGGGGCATCGCCGTCAACGCGGCCTATCTGATCCCGCAGGGCACGGTCCGCGCGCTCGCCGTCGGCTGGGAGGACCGCGAGGCGACGCCCGAAGAGCTGGACCGTATGCGCCGGTTGGTCGCGGAGGGGATGGAGCAGGGCGCGGTGGGGATGTCCTCCGGACTGACCTACACCCCCGGCATGTACGCCAAGGACGCCGAACTCACCGAGCTGTGCCGGGTGGTGGCGCGGTACGGCGGTTACTACTGCCCCCACCACCGCTCGTACGGAGCGGGGGCCCTGGAGGCCTACGCGGAGATGGTCGCCCTGACCGGGGAGGCCGGCTGCTCCCTCCACCTCGCCCACGCCACCATGAACTTCGGCGTGAACGAGGGCCGGGCGCCCGAACTGCTGGCCCTTCTGGACAAGGCCCTGGAGTCGGGCGCGGACATCAGTCTGGACACCTACCCCTACACACCGGGGTGCACCACGCTCGTGGCGATGCTGCCCAGTTGGGCGAGCGAGGGCGGTCCCGAGGAGATCCTCAGGCGGCTCGCGGACGACGAGACCTCGGAGCGCATCCGCCACCACCTCGAAGTGATCGGCTCGGACGGCTGCCACGGGGTGCCGATGGAGTGGGACACGATCGAGATCGCGGGGGTCACGGATCCCGCGCTGTCGCCGTACGTGGGCCGCCGTCTCGACAGCTGGGCCACCGCCCGCCACCTGCTCCTCACGGACCGGCTGGCCCCGTCGATCCTCCAGCACGTCGGCCACGAGGACAACGTCCGCACGATCATGCGGCACCGGGTCCACACCGGCGGCTCCGACGGCATCCTTCAGGGCGCCAAGCCGCACCCTCGGGCCTACGGCACGTTCCCGCAGTATCTCGGCACGTATGTAAGGGAGTTGGGAGTGCTGTCCCTGGAGGAGTGCATCGCCCACCTCACCTCCCGCCCGGCCTCCAGACTGCGCCTACGGGACCGAGGCCTGATCAAGGAGGGCTACCGAGCGGACCTGGTCCTCTTCGACCCACGCACGGTGTCCCCGGGTTCGACCTTCGAGAACCCACGTCAACTGCCAGTGGGCATCCCCCACGTCATGGTGAACGGCCAGTTCGTGATCGAGAACGGCCACAGAACAGAAGACTTGCCGGGCAGGGCGGTCCGCAACAGTCCCATGTAACGGAACGCCCAGCTCACCCACCCAGGGGCGCGGGGAACTGCGCGACAAGCCACAACGGACCCGCACCCGCCGCACAACCCCTTGAGGCACCCCCGGTAGGCGCTACGGCTTGGGCAAAGTGCACGCGCTCGCGTTCAGGTTCAGCTGATTCCCCGTCGTGAAGCACGCAGGAATGTTGTAGATCTCCTGCGCGTAGTTGATCCCCTCACGCACGGTCACGTTCCCGCTCGCGTCCACCTCGCACGGGTTGTTCTCCGTGCACCGCTCCCCGTCCTCGTTGCCGGTGTTGTTGACGGCGACGACCTTGCCGGTGGCCTGGTCGATGACGGGCGAGCCCGAGGTCCCGCCGATGGTCTGGCAGGCGGAGGTGTAGCGGACCGAGTCCTTCCAGGTCCAGTCGCCCTCCTTCAGCCGGTACGCGAACCCGTCGATGTTGCAGCTGTAGAGCCGCTTCCAGTAGCCGGAGGCCACGGTGATCGCGGTCCCGGCGGTCGGGTGGGTGTCCTGCACGGTGAGCGCGGAGATGCCGTACGAGCTCTTGATCGACGCGTACGTGGAGGTGAGCTGGTAGATCGACACGTCCGTGTCGGTCATCGTGCCGTAGGCGAGCTTGCTGGCGCGCAGGGTGGCGACGCGGGTGCCGGAGGAGTTGAGCAGCCCGAAGGTGCGGCTGGACGCCTGGTTGGTGAGCACCTCGCCCGGCTCGGGGAAGCCGGTGGTGAGGCAGTGCCCGTTGCTGAGCACCAGCGCGGGGTCGGTGTCCAGGGAGTTCGGGAACCGGATGACCGAGCCGGAGCAGTTGCTGAGCGAGACGGTCCCGGCGAGGGTCACGGCCTTGAGCGACGGCGACGGTGAGGTGAGCTGGGACAGGCCCGCGGTGGCGGACGTGACCGCGTCGTGGACCACCGAGGTGACGGTGTCCGTGTCCGCGATCTTGCCGACGCCCGCCGCGGCGGGCTCGGCGGCGACCGCGGGTGCCGCGCCGATCCCGGCCAGGGCCAGGGCGCTGAGCGCGGCGACGAGAGGCTTTCTCATGTGGGGGTCCCCTCTTGCGACTTGGGCGACCGGAAATCTTCCGGCCGCCCGTGAGTTTGTCATGCACATTGTGAAGAAGGGTGGTCACTTGGGCAAGAAGCTGTGCCGAGCCCGCGCCTCTCGACGGGCGACACCTGCACAACCGGGGCGGCGCGAACCTGCCGCCGACCGCCGGATGAGATCAACTTACCCATTCATAGGGCTACTTGGGCCGCTTCGAGCCGCCCTGTCCGCGTCCTTTGCCGCCGGAGTTCCCCGGACCGCCGGTGGTGGGCGCGGCGCTCGCCGAAGGGGTGGGCGAGGTGTCGGAGGAGGCCTGGGCGGACGGGCTCGCGGAGGCCGGGCCCCCGGACGCGGCCGCGGAGGTGCCGGCATCGGAGGCGGCCCCGGCCTCCGGTCCACCCGAGGCCGACGCGCCCGGGGACGCCGGGCTGATGGAGGTCGCCGGGGCCGTGGCGTCAGTCGCCCCCGCGGAGGCCGAGGCGCCGGCGTCTCCGGGCCCCCGCTCGGGCCCGGAGGAGGAGCCCGCCAGGGACAGCCCCGCGATCAGCGCCACCGCCCCCACGGCTCCGACGGCCACGACCACTCGGCGCGAGCGCCGACCACCCGTGCCGCGAGCGGCCCGCCGCCGGGCGGCCCGGCCGCCGGATTCCTTGTCGCCGGCCGCGGAGCCGCTCGACTCCTGGTCGTCGAAACCCGGGTCGCCGAAACCCGGATCGCCGGGGCCCGGGTCGCCGGGCCCGATCACGGGAAGCTCGGCCGTCGCGTCGTACGCGTTCTGCCAGCCGTGCGCGACCGCCGGGTCGGTGTACTCCTCGTACGCCGGGCCCGGTCCGGGCTGTGGCTGATAGACGTTCGGCGCCCCGGACTCGTATTCGACTGGCCTCGACATGGGGTCGGATTGTAGGGACGGACGAGGCAGGTGGGACAGCTACCGGCGATAACAGTCCAAACCGCCACGTCTCAAGTGGCGGAAAACACGGACCGTCCCGCGTTACCGCGCCGTAAGCTCCCAGACATGCAGGTGATCCAGTCGACCAAGCTCGCCAATGTCTGTTACGAGATCCGGGGCCCGGTTCTCGAGGAGGCGATGCGCCTGGAGGCGGCCGGGCACCGCATCCTCAAGCTGAACACGGGCAACCCCGCGGCCTTCGGGTTCGAGGCACCCCCGGAGATCCTCGAGGACGTCCTGCGGAACGTCTCGACGGCCCATGGGTACGGCGACGCGAAGGGACTGCTCGCCGCGCGCCGGGCCGTCGTCATGCACAACCAGACCATCGGCATCGAGACCGACGTCGAGCACGTCTTCATCGGCAACGGCGTCTCCGAGCTGATCGTGATGGCCATGCAGGGCCTGCTGGACGACGGCGACGAGGTCCTCGTACCGGCCCCCGACTACCCGCTGTGGACGGCCGCCGTGTCGCTGTCCGGCGGTACGGCCGTGCACTACCGCTGCGACGAGCAGTCCGACTGGATGCCCGACCTCGCGGACGTGGAGCGGAAGGTCACCGACCGCACCAAGGCGATCGTCATCATCAACCCCAACAACCCCACGGGCGCGGTCTACGACGAGACCATGATCAAGGGGCTGACCGACATCGCCCGCCGGCACAACCTGCTGGTCTGCTCGGACGAGATCTACGACAAGATCCTCTACGACGGCGCCACGCACACGCCGACCGCCGCGGTCGCCCCCGATCTGCTGACCCTCACCTTCAACGGCATGTCGAAGGCGTACCGGGTCGCCGGGTACCGGGTGGGCTGGATGTCGATCTCCGGCCCCCGCGCGCACGCCGACTCCTACATCGAGGGCCTGACCGTCCTGGCGAACATGCGCCTGTGCGCGAACATGCCGGGACAGCACGGAGTGGTCGCCGCGCTCAGCGGCCGCCAGTCGATCAGCGACCTCGTGCTGCCGGGCGGGCGGCTCGTGGAGCAGCGGGACGTGGCGTACGAGCTGCTGACCCAGATCCCCGGCGTGAGCTGTGTGAAGCCGAAGGGGGCGCTGTATCTCTTCCCGCGCCTTGACCCCAAGGTCTTCAAGATCAAGGACGACCGGCGGATGGTGCTCGACCTGCTGCGCCAGGAGAAGATCATGGTCGTCCAGGGCTCCGGCTTCAACTGGCCCGAGCCCGATCACTTCCGGGTGGTGACCCTGCCGACGGTCGGCGATCTGCGGGACGCGGTGGGGCGGATCGGGAACTTCCTGGACGGGTACGGGCAGCCCTAGATCATTCGGTCCGGTTTTTCAGCTCGCTCAACTTTAGACGAAATCTAAGCTAGGATGGTTTCCTGACAGCACAGGAGGCCATCCCATGTACGAGCCGATCCGCACCAAGTCGGTCCACTCCACGATGGCCGACGCCCCCACCGACTTCCCCCACCGTTCCCGTGAGGAAGAGCTGGACATCCAGCTGGCGGGCCACCTCGCCGCGCTGCTCGCCGTCACCGACGAGCTGCGTGCGCTGGAGCCGTCCGCCGACCTGGACACCGCGGCCGAGCGGCTCGCGGGGCAGGTGGCCCGGCTGCGGGGCTCCGGCGCACCGGCCCGGGCGTCCCTGACCGCGCTCACCTCGCACCCCGACGTCAGCGACCTGCACCGGCGCGCCCACGCGGTGGCGGGCCGCGCCCTTCTCGTGGCGGCGTCCCGGGCGGACACGGCGTCGGCGATCCTGGCGGCGGAGCGGATGGATGCGCACAGCGCTGCGCTGGCTGAGCGGCGGGAGCTGGCCTCGCGTTGAGTGCTTGGGCCTGCGCCTGGTCGCCGTAGGGGTTCCTGTTGCCGGGCGGGTGCGGGTTCGTCGTGGCTTGTCGCGCAGTTCCCCGCGCCCCTGCACAAGCACCCCGTGTTGATCCGGGACCGGTACTACACCTGCCGTTCACCCTCGTTGCCCAGGAACTTACCGTTCCGGGAGCACCCTCCCCGGTGTGAGACGAATCGTAGGAATCGTCCTCGCGGTGCTGCTGGTCGGTGGCGTGGTGGTCGCCGTCGTGGCGGGGCGCAGCAGCGAGGACAGGAGCACGGCAACGAAGACCGTGCGTGGAGTGATCGGGTCGGAGAAGGCGGAGTTCTTCGAGGATCCCGACGTGGTGAAGGCCCTCGCCGCCAAGGGCTTCACCGTGAAGGCCGAGACCTCCGGGTCCTGGGCCATGGAGGGGCTCGACCTCAAGGGGTACGACTTCGCGTTCCCGTCCAGTCAGGCCCCGGCCGCCGAGCTCGCCGCGAAGTACAAGGTGCGGGGGACCCTTCCGCGCCCCTTCTACTCGCCCCTCGTCGTCGTGGCGCACAAGAGTGCCGCCGAGGTCCTCGCGGGCAACGGCCTGGCCACGCTGGACGGGGAACACCGCGGCACCCTCAGGATGGCCGCCTATCTCGACGCGGCCCGTGCCGACCGCACCTGGCAGCAGCTCAAGGGGGCCGGGAAGTACGGGGAGCTCACCGGCACCCTCTACCTGTCCAGCACCGATCCGGAGACCTCGAACTCCGGCGCCCTCTACCTCGCCGCCGCCTCCTACGTGGCGAACGGCGGCAAGGTCGTCGCCGGTGATGCCGAGGTCGGCAGGGCAACTCCCCTGCTGCACAAGCTCGTCAGCGTGCAGGGCGCCCAGCAGTCCAGCACGGACGCGGCCTTCCGGGACTTCGTCAGCGGCGCCGGCAATCCGCTGGTCCTCGTCTACGAGTCCCAGGTCGCCTCGCTGCTCGCGGACGGGCAGCGCCCCGACGACCTGGTCGTCCTCTACCCGGACACCACGGTCAACAGCGACCACACGGTCGTACCGCTGACCGAGAACGGCCGGGCTCTCGCCGCACTCCTGTCGAGCGACCCCCGGTTGCGCGCCCTGGAGGTCCGGCACGGGTTCCGGCCGCAGGGCGAGGCCACCGAGTTCGCCTCGGACACCACCTATCTCCAGCAGGAACTGACCGGCGTCCGCCAGGCGCCCGTGCCCACCTCCGCGGTGCTGCACGAGCTGGCGCGACGGGCGCGCGGATGAACGGGGGGCATTGCAGATGACATCCATGAACGAGGACACCTTCGTGCTCACTCCGCCCGAGGCGGTCGCGGCCGTGCCGCGGGAGAAGGCCGGCGGGCTCGTCCCCGTCGACGACTCGGTGCGCACGGCCATGGCCGAGAAGGCCTCCGCGTACGTCGAGGGGCTCGCGGCGCTCGACGCCCGCTCGCCCGAGTTCGCCGGCAAGGTCGGTGAGATCACCGGGCTCGGGGCCGGCGAGATGCGCACCGCGGCCGCGCAGTCCAACCGGATGCTGGAGCGGACCGTGCGCAGCCTGCCCGACAAGGGCGGGGACGCCCAGTCGCAGGTCGCCGGATCGCTGGTCGAACTGCGGCGCGTGGTCGAGGACCTGGACCCCCGGGACCTGCCCGCCGCCAAGGGCCGCAAGTTCCTCTCCCGGCTGCCCGGCGGCAACAAGCTGCGCGACCATGTCGCCAAGTACGCCTCCGCACAGGGCACCTTGAACCGGATCGTGGGCTCGCTGCGCGGCGGCCAGGACGAACTCCGGCGGGACAACGCCGCGTTGCAGACCGAGCGGGTCCGGCTGTGGGAGACCATGGGCAAGCTCCAGGAGTACGTCGTGCTGACGCAGGCCCTGGACACCGCCGTCGAGCAGCACATCACGGCCGTGGAGGATCCCCAGGCGGCCGACTCGCTCCGCGCCGACGTGCTCTTCCCGGTCCGGCAGAAGCACCAGGACCTGCTCACCCAACTCGCCGTCTGCGCCCAGGGATACCTGGCGATGGACGTCGTACGGCGCAACAACGAGGAGCTGATCAAGGGCGTCGACCGGGCGGCCACGACCACCGTCTCGGCCCTCAGGATCTCCGTGATGCTGGCCTCCGCGCTCGACACCCAGAAGAAGGTCGTCGAGCAGGTCAACGCGCTGCGCGGGACCACCGAGGACCTGATCCGGGGCAACGCCGAGATGCTGGCGACGCAGAGCGGGGAGATCCAGCGCATCGCCGCCGACCCGGCGGTCGGTGCCGAGACGCTGCGCTTCGCCTTCCAGCAGATCTACCGGACCCTCGACGCGATCGACTCGTACAAGGTCCAGGCGACCGAGGCGATGGCGGCGACCGTCGAGTCGCTCACCTTCGAACTCCAGGAGGCCGGCGGGTACTTGGAGCGCAGCCGGTCGCGCGGTGCCCTGGACGGGGGGCTCGGATGAGACGACGCGCACTGGCCGGCTGCCTCGCGGCGCTCGGCCTGCTGACCGCCTGCACGGCCCAGCAGAACGGTACGGGAGGCGTCCCGACGCCCGGTGTCCCCGGCCCCGCCGAGCCGGGTACCCTCCGGGTCCTCGCGTCCAGCGAGCTCAGCGACATGGCCCCGGTGCTCGCCCAGGTCGAGAAGGACACCGGCGTCACGGTCCGGCCGACGTACATCGGCACCCTGGACGCCGTGGACATGCTCGCGAAGGGCACGACCGACGGCCGTTACGACGCGCTGTGGCTGTCCTCGAACGACTACCTGCGGCTGCGGCCCGAAGCCGCGGCGAAGGTCGTCTCGGAGACACCGGTCATGTCGAGCCCGGTCGCGATCGGCGTCAAGCGGGCCACCGTCACCCGGCTCGGCTGGAACCCCGCGGACGTCACCTGGTCGCAGGTCGAACAGGCCGTCCAGGACGGCAGGCTGACGTACGGCATGACGGACCCGGCCCGCTCCAATTCCGGTTTCTCCACGCTGGTCTCGGTGGCCTCCGCCCTCTCCGGCGCCCAGTCGGCGCTGACCGACCGGGACGTCACCAAGGCCACGCCCCGGCTGAAGGAGTTCTTCAAGGGCCAGAAGCTGACCTCGGGCTCCTCGGGCTGGCTGGCCGCGGCCTACGACCGGCGCGAGGACGTGGACGCCCTGCTCAACTACGAGTCCGTCCTCAAGGGCATCCCGGGCCTGACCGTGATCCGCCCCCGCGACGGCGTGATCACCGCCGACTACCCGCTCACCTCCCTGAAGTCCACCAGCGCGCGGACCCGCGAGGACATCCGCCGCGTGACGGAGGACCTGCGGACGGAGAGGATCCAGCGGGAGATCACCGAGCGCACCCACCGCCGTCCGGTCGTCGCCTCCGTACCGCCGGCCGCCGGCCTCGACACCGACCGCCGCCGCGAACTCCCCTTCCCGGGCACCCGTTCCGTCGCCGACGGCCTGCTCGACTCGTACGAGAACGAACTGCGCCGCCCGTCGCGGACCGTATACGTCCTGGACACCTCGGGCTCGATGGAGGGCGACCGCCTGGACCGCCTCAAGTCGGCCCTCACCGAGCTCACCGGCGACTTCCGCGAGCGCGAGGAGGTCACGCTGATGCCGTTCGGGTCGAAGGTGAAGGACGTACGGACGCATGTGGTCGAGCCGTCGGACCCGGGCACCGGCCTGGCCGCGATCCGCGCGGACACGGCCGCGCTCTCCGCGGACGGGGACACCGCGATCTACACCTCGCTGGAGAAGGCGTACGACCATCTCGGCGCCGATGACGACACGTTCACGTCGATCGTGCTGATGACGGACGGCGAGAACACGGCGGGCGCGAGGGCGAGGGACTTCGACGCCTTCTACGCCGGGCTCGGCGGGGACCGGCGGGACATCCCCGTCTTCCCGATCCTCTTCGGCGACTCCGACCGCTCCGAGCTGGCCCACATCGCCAACCTGACCGGCGGCCGTCTCTTCGACGCCCGACAGGGCTCGCTGGACGGGGCGTTCAAGGAGATCCGTGGCTATCAGTAGGTACCTGGAGTCCCGCAAGAACATCGCGGGCAGCGCATGCGGGCTGGTCGGCCTGGTGCTGACCTTCACGGGGGCGGCGGGCCCGTACTGGCCCGTGGTGGTGGGCGGACTCTACGGCGCGGGCGCCCTGATCGCCCCGCCGGAACGGCCCGCACCGCCGGACTTCCCCGACCCGTCGGCCCAACTGGACGCGGTGCGGGGCGACTTCGAGAAGCTGAGCGCCTATCTGAGCGACATCGACCTGTCGGTCACGGCGGCGGCGCGGCTGCGCGAACTCACCGAGCTGCTGGCCGCGTTGCTGGACCGCACCTGGTCCACGGAACTGCTGGCCCACGACCCGGAGGGCGTCCACGCGCTGTCCCGGATCGTGCGCCGGGACCTGCCGGAGGCGGTCGACAGCTTCGTGCGGACCAGGTGGTGGACGCGGATGACCCCGGGCACGGAATCGCCCGAACTCCAGCTGGAGCGGCAGCTGGGCCTGATGAAGAAGGACGCACAGCAGCTGGCGGCGGCCCTCCGGGACACGGA
>NZ_JBHUXV010000185.1:0-13476 GCF_042669125.1 Streptomyces sp. NPDC057253
CTCAGGAGGGGCCCCACCCGGCCGGGGGGTGCGCGCCGCCCCCGTCCCCACGGTGCGGCGCGAGCAGGTCGCCGTCCAGTCATCCCGTGGACGGCGGCCTGGGTCTCAGGTCAGGCCGAGGGCCGGCAGCACGGCGGCCTCGACGAAGCGGACCAGGTAGTCCGGGTCGGCGTACTTCCCGTCGATGACGGGCCGGGCGCGGATCACTCCGAACATCTGGGCCGGGATGTACTCCAGCGCCGGGTGCCCCATGGCGATCTCACCCCGGTCGACCCCCCGCTGGAGGATGTGCCTCAGCGCGGCGATCTCCGGATCGACCAGCGCCTCACGCAGGGCCTTCGCGAGTTCCGCGTCCTGGGTGACGGCATGGCCGAGCGCCTGGAGGAGCTTGGTGTCGTGCATCGACCACCGGCCCGCCGCCCGGGCGGCCTCGCGCAGGTCGCCGGCGAGCGATCCCGTGTCGATGCCGTCGAACTTCGCCCGGCGGCGGGAGCGCAGCGCGGCCACCACGAACTGGGGCTTGGTCTTCCACTGCCGGTAGAGCGTGGACTTGCTGCACCGCGTGGTGGAGGCGACGCCCTCCATGGTCACGGCTTCGTATCCGCATTCACGGATCTGTTCGAGCACGGCGTCGAAGAACTCCTGCTCACGCTCAGGCGTGATCTTGGAGCGGCGCGAGGCGGCGACCGTCTCCGGTCCGTCCGCGGCCTGCGACGTCATCCGCTCTTCTCCTCACTCGCGGGGCGGGCGGCGCCTGTGCCACCGGGCCCGCGTTTCATTCCCGGATTCCAGTGTGTCGTTTGTCTATCGATACGCCAGTGTACCGGTACCCGGCCGTATCGGTACTATGGCGTATCGGTACGATGTCGTATCGATGAGTTTGGGAATCCGGACCAGTCATCACCTTGTTCGAACCAAGTACCCGCACCACCGTCAGCGAAAGGGCCGGGGGAATGAGTGCCCGCACCGAGCCTTCAGAAGCGGAGCAGGACGCGCCAGCGCGGCCGCCGCTCGTCCGTGAGCTCCTGCTCGTCGTAGGACTCTTCCTCGTCTACAAGTTCGGCCGGCAACTGGTCACGGGTCACACCACCGAGGCCTTCCGCAACGCCGACCGCCTCTGGGACTGGGAGCGGGCTCTGCACCTGCCCTCGGAGGGCTCGGTGCAGTCGCTGCTGCTGCACGGCGACACCCTCGCGCACCTCGCCAACACCTACTACGCGACCGTCCACTTCCCGGCCACGGTCGCCTTCCTGGTCTGGCTCTACCTCAAGCGCCCCGCGCACTACGTCTGGGCCCGCCGGATCCTCGCCTCGCTGACCGGCGCCGCCCTGGTGCTGCACCTCGTCTTCCCGCTGGCCCCGCCGCGGATGCTCGCGGCGGCCGGTCTGGTCGACACCGCGAAGGTCTACGGCCCGTCGGTGTACGGCCCGCCGCAGACCGACACCCTCTCCAACCAGTTCGCGGCGATGCCCTCACTGCACTTCGGGTGGGCGCTGATGGTGGCGATCGGCCTGATCGTGGCGACCCGCTCGCGCTGGCGCTGGCTGTGGCTGCTGCACCCGCTGGTGACCCTGACGGTCATCGTCGGCACGGCGAACCACTACTGGATGGACGCGATCGTCGCAGCCGCGCTGCTCGGCATCGCCCTCGCGGTGATCCACGCGCCGCAGCGCACGGTCACCACCGCGGGACGGGCCCAGGAAAAGCTCGTACCGACCGCGTCGGAGAAGAAGAACGTCCTGGTCGGAGCGGGCCGATGAACGCCACCCTGATCGCCGTCGCCCTCTCCCTGCTCTCCTCCGTCGCCTACGCGGCCGCCGCGGTCGCCCAGGAGCGCCTGGCCTCCCGCAACCCCGGGGCCGGTGTGCTGCGGATGCTGGGCTCGGGCGCCTGGTGGGGGTCGGTCGCGCTCAACGCGTCGGCCGCGCTGCTGCACGTGGTGGCCCTCAAGTACGGCCCCCTGACCGTGGTCCAGCCGCTCGGCGCGCTCACCCTGGTCGCCGCGGTGCCGCTGGGCGCGCGGATGGCGGGGCGCCGGGTCACCGCGACGGAGTGGCGGGGCACGGCGTACACACTGGCGGGCCTCGCGGCCATCCTGGTGGTGGCGTCGGGCTCGGCGCCCGGGAAGGTGCTGAGCACCTCCGAGGCGGTGGCGGTGGCGGCGGTGACGGCGGCCCTGATCGGACTGCTGGCCCGCCCGGGCACCCGGCCCGGTGTACGGCACGCCTCCGCGTCCGGGGTCGCCTCGGGTGTCGCCTCCGCGCTCACCCAGACGGTGACGGTGGCCGCGACGGACCGCTCCGCGTCCCTGCTCAGCGTCCAGGTGATCGGTGTGGCCCTGCTGGTCGCGGCCTTCGCGGCGGGCGGCCTCCTGCTCTCCCAGACGGCCTACCGGGACGGCCTGGGCGCCCCGCTCGCGGTGGTCACCCTGTCCAACCCGCTGGCCGCGGCGATCATCGGCCTCTCCCTGCTGGGCGAGGGCCTGCGCGGCGGAGCGGCGGGCGTACTGCTGGCCCTGGCGGGAGCGGGCGTGGCGTCGTGGGGCGTGGTGCTGCTGAGCCGGGTCGCTCCGGCTCCGGTGGACGACGACCACCCGGTGGCGGCGGTGCTGGCACTGGAGCCGTCGACGGCGTCCGTGGAACCGGCGCTGCGGGACATGATCGTGCCCCGGCCTTCCGAACCGGGGCACCTCACACCGCTCTAGGGACGGTCAGCCGAACCCACGGGCGTCCTGCTTCAGCGCCGTGTCCACGGTCAACGCCGTGGCCACCACCAAGCTGAGCAGCGGCTCGGGCAGCTGATAGTGGATCTGCAGCACATAGTTGTCCGCGGTCGTGAACATCGTCTTGGCCAGCCCCTCCCACGTCTTCGTGATGCGGGCCACCTCGTTCCCCTCGTGGTCGACGATCGCGAAGTTCCACGCCCGCCAGTTCTCCGCCTTGATCGCGCCGACCTGCCGGCCGTCGACCATCATCGCGAAGTTGATCTTCCCGATCATGTTCTGCTGGACGATCTCACCGACCGGCGAACCGTCCGGACGCTCCACGATCACCCGGGACTTGAAGATCTTCCCCGGCCGGGTCAGCAGCAGGACCGGCTGCCCGTGGGCGTCACGGATCTCCAGCCTGATCTTCATGAACTGGTCGATACTCCACAGGAAGCGCACGATCTTCCGCAGGGCGCTCTGCCCGACCTGGGTGACCGAGCCCACCTGGTTGCCGTGCTGGTCCATGACCTTGTACTCGTTGGTCAGCTCGATCAGCTTGGCCTTCTGGTTCACCACCAGCACCGGCTCGGTGAACAGCGTGCCGCCGCCCGCGCCGCCCGCGGTGACTCCGGCCTGCTGCTGCACCTGACGCTGCACGCGCGGATCGGGGCCGGCCGCCTGCTGCGGTATCCGGGGTGCCTGCTGGACCGGCGGGGCCTGCACGGCCTGCGCCTGCCCCGCCCCCTGCTGCTGGCCGTTGGTGTGCTGGGTCCACTGCGCCCCGTCCCAGTAACGGAGCGTCTGGGGCGCTCCGTGCGGATCGGGGTACCAGCCTGCAGGTGTGTTCGAATGCGTGGTCACCGGGGCACACTACCCCGGGACCATCGCGATCCGGCCGGCTGTTCGACGGCTTGCGCAGCGGCTTTACCTGGTGATTACGGCAGGGTCGCTGACCCCGGGACGCCCGTTCTCCACATGTCCGGCGAATCGCCTCAGAAAGGCCTCGTCCGCCTCGGACGTCACCGTGAGGTCGTACCAGCGACGGCTCTTGGCGAGCGAGAAGGTGTGCCGGACGGTGGCGCCGGCCCGGACGGTGAAGGTCCGCGCCGGGCCGCCGTAGCCGCTCGCGACCTTCAGACGGACCGTGCCGGAGCCCTTGTTGGAGAAGGTCAGCTCGATGTCGTCGCCGGTGTGGCGGGCGGTGACCTCGGGTCCGGCGGTCTTGTTCGAGCCCTTGAAGGAGCGCAGGAAGCCGTTGGGGCCGTGCACGGTCAGGTCGTACGACCCCTTCGAGTACGCCGAGTTCCAGGCGTCCGAGACCGACTTGCCGGCCTCGGTGGTGTAACTCCAGGGCCCGTCCGTGCGGTTGCCGGAGGTCACCAGGAAGGCGGCGCCGGCCCGGGCGCCGGAGGCGAAGCTGAGCGTGAACTTCCCCGCCTTCGCGTCGACCGAACCGTCCACGCACGGGGCGTACTTGAGCGGCCGGGCGGGGCGCAGTCCGCGTTCCTGCTTCGGCAGGACGCCGACCGCGGGCGGGACCGGCACGTAGTCGGGGTGGCGCTCGCGGTCCGGCGGCTCGTAGCCGTCGGTGTCCGGCAGGGCGACCGGCTTGGTGTCCTTGCGGGAGAAGTCGAAGGCCGCCGTCAGGTCGCCGCACACCGCCCGCCGCCAGGGCGAGATGTTGGGCTCGTGGACGCCGAAGCGGCGCTCCAGGAACCGGATGATCGAGGTGTGGTCGAGCGTCTCCGAGCAGACGTAACCGCCCTTGCTCCAGGGCGAGACGACGAGCATGGGTACCCGCTGCCCGAGTCCGTAGGGGCCGGCCGGGTGGCTCGCGCTGCCCTGGAACAGGTCGAGGGCGGGGTCGACCGTCGACTTGCCCTGCGCGGCCGAGCCCGCCGGGTAGGCCGGGACCACGTGGTCGAAGAAGCCGTCGTTCTCGTCGTAGGTGATGAACAGGGCCGTCCTCGCCCAGACCTTCGGGTTCGAGGTGAGCGCGTCCAGGACCTGCGCGATGTACCAGGCGCCGTAGTTGGCGGGCCAGTTGGGGTGCTCGGTGAAGGCCTCGGGGGCGGCGATCCAGGAGACCTGGGGCAGCTTCCCGGCCTTCACGTCGGCCCTCAGCTGGTCGAAGTAGTCCTCGCCCTTGGTGTAGTCGGTGCCGGTGCGGGCCTTGTCGTACAGCGGGTCGCCGGGCTTGGCGTTCCGGTACTGGTTGAAGTACAGCAGGGAGTTGTCACCGTAGTTGCCCCGGTAGGCGTCCGGGATCCAGCCCCAGGAGCCGTTGGCGTCGAGGCCGTCGCCGACGTCCTGGTAGATCTTCCAGGAGACGCTGGCCTTCTCCAGGCGCTCGGGGTAGGTGGTCCAGCCGTAGCCGACCTCGTCGTTGCCGAGGACCGGGCCGCCGCCCTGGCCGTCGTTGCCCGTGTAACCCGTCCACATGTAGTAGCGGTTCGGGTCGGTCGAGCCGATGAACGAGCAGTGGTAGGCGTCGCAGACGGTGAAGGAGTCAGCGAGTGCGTAGTGGAAGGGGATGTCCTCGCGGGTCAGGTACGCCATCGTCGTGGACCCCTTGTTCGGGACCCACTTGTCGTACTTGCCGTTGTTGAAGGCGGCGTGTCCGTCGTTCCAGCCGTGCGGCAGGTCCTGGATGAACTGCATGCCCAGGTCGTTCGCCTCGGGCCGGAAGGGCAGGACGTCCTTGCCGTTGCGGTCCGTCTGGTGCCAGACGGACTTGCCGTTCTCCAGCGTCACCGGGCGCGGGTCGCCGAAGCCGCGGACACCTCTGAGCGAGCCGAAGTAGTGGTCGAAGGAGCGGTTCTCCTGCATCAGGACGACGACGTGCTCGACGTCCTCGATCGTCCCCGTGCGGTGGTGGGCCGGGAGTGCGGCGGCGCGCTGGATGCTGTTCGACAGGGCGCTGAAGGCCGTGGTGGCGCCCGCGAGTTGGAGGAATCTGCGCCGGTTGACGTCAGTCATGAGTGAGGGGACCTCTCATCCTGCGCATCGATGGCCGGAACGTGACGGAAGGTGCGCGCAGCGAGTGTTCCAAGCGCACCAAACGTCAGGGAAGGGTCCGGTGGCGCTGATGTGAAAGTCGCGGGTACGGGTGGTGTGCCGGGGCGCGAGCGGGGGATGGTCGCGATCACCACAGAGACAACACGTCCGAGCAGACCGCTGCCGCCCCTCAGCAGGACGGTGACCGTCGGCGCGGCCCGCCGTTCAAGGAGTGGGGACACGCGGAACTGTTTCCCTGGTCTGCGCCGCCAGCACCCGCCGCGCCACCGCCGTACCCGACCGCAGCGCGGCCGGCGGATCGGCGGCCTCGTCCAGTTCGATCAGGACCGTGCCCGCGCCGGGCGTCGCGGACATCGCGGCCGCCCAGCCCTCCCAGTCGACGATCCCCTTTCCCAACTCCGCCATGTACGGCTGCTGTTGCGAGTACACCGTCTCGTCGACGGTGAGATGGACGTCGATCGGGGCGACCGCGTCCTTCCAGTGGGCCAGCGTGATGCGCGGTGTGTGGCGCCGGGCCACCGCGACGGGGTCGCCGCCACCCAGCGCGATGTGGCAGGAGTCGGGGCACAGCCAGACATAGCGCGGGTCGGTCAGGGCCATGAACAGGTCGATGTCCCGCTCGTACCACAGGGTGCTGTGGGACTCGGTGTGGAACGCCAGCCGCACCCCGTACCGGGACACCGCCTCCCCCACCGCGTGCGCGATGTCGGCCATCCGGGTCATGTAGGCGGCGTCGACGAAGAACGGCGGGCGGGTGCCGTACGTCGTCCTCATCGGCAGTCCCGCGACGAGGACCTCGGCGCCCACCTCGGCCAGGAAGGCGGCGCGGCGCTCGGCGTCCGCGACGATCGCGGGCAGGTTGCCGCCGTGCCGCCAGTCGGGGGCGTCGCTGTCGGCGACGAAGGCACTGACGACGGCGAGGCCCCGGCCGGCCAGTTCCCGGCGGAACGCCTGTGCGCTGCCGTGGGCGCGCAGCGCCGAGTCGATGCCGCCGGGCGCGAACGTCAGCTCGATGCCGGTGACCTCGGTCTCGGCCAGCGTGTCCAGCACCTGACCCCAGAAGCGGTCCGGATGATCCGCGGCCCAGGCGCGGACCGCGTCTGCGGAGTCGAGGTCCCAGAATTCGGGGTGGTAGAAGGTGACGACGTCCGTCGCGAAACGAGGGCTCATTCCGTCCCCCCGCGCGCGTTGTAGACGACCACCTCGTCGGAATCGTCGACGGCCTTGCGGTAGTTGCGGAACACAGCGAGCGCCTCGTCCCTCAGGACGTCTCCCACGACCTCGATGCCACGGGTCTCGAACTGCGCGGCCCAGTCGGAGCCGAGCGGCCCCTCGTCGAAGGTGGTGATCTCCTCCAGTTCCGGACCCTCACCCGCGACCACCAGGCCACGCACCCCGGACCACATCGTGGCGCCGTAACACTGCACGCAGGGGCGCCAGTTGACGACCAGTTCGTGCGCGGGCAGGCCGTCGCCGCCGAGGTCCCAGCTGCCGGTGGCGATCTGGGCGAGGCCGAGCGCGACGACCTCGGCGTGCACGCTGGACACTCCGGTGGACAGGACGACGTTCACGCCGACGGAGACGATCCGGCCGGACGCGCGCTCGGCGACGAGGGCGGCGAACGGACCGCCGTTGCCCTCGCGCCAGTTACGGTCGGCGAGGCGGTGCACGAGGCGCATCCGGTCCTCGCGGGAGGGCAGGGCGGCAGGCGTGTCGGCGAGTTCGTCGTCGATCCAGGCGGGCAGGGCCACCCGGTATTCCCTGGCGATGTCGATCACGGTTCGGTTCCTCTCGGTGGTTCAGGTGCGTGCGGTGACGGCACGGGCGGCCCGTACCGCGGTGACGGCACCGGTCAGGGTGACGTTGGCGGCCATCGCCGTGGGAACGACTCCGTTCCCCGCCAGGTACAGGTTGTCGAAGCCCCACACCCTCCCGTCCTGGTCGCACACGCAGGTGCCGTCGTCGCGGACGCCTGCCCGGACCGTGCCGGTGAGATGCAGCGAGGAACCGGGCGGCAGGACGGTGGACTCGGTCGCGGGGTCGAAGGGGCCGAACTGCTCGGCGACGGACCGGACTTCGTCCAGCGCGCGGCGGATCAGCGCGCGGTCGGCCCCGGAGTAGCCGAACTCGACGCGGATGCGGGGCAGCCCGGCGAGATCGGTCTCCTCGGCCGAGAACACGAGCCGGTTCTGCGGGCGCGACTCGACGGGGACGTACAGGGACAGCCCCACCGAGTGCGCGAGGGGCCGGCCCGCCTCGTCGACGTAGGTGCGGTTCATGATCTGGCCGTGGAAGGGCTGGGCGGGTCCGTTGCAGGGCAGCCACAGCGAGTCCGTGCTGAACTCGCCGGGACGCGGCAGGGGCAGGGCGTCGGGGTCCAGGCCGAACCGGTCGAGGTCGAGCAGGACGCGGGCCGTGACGAAGGCGTGCTCGTTGAGGTGACGCCCCAGGGCCTCGGGGCGGATGCCGGAGGCGTACAGGAGTTGCGGGGTGCGCAGGGCGTCGGCGCACACCACCACGGTGCCGGCGCGGAGTTCGGACTCGGTGCCGTCGGCGACGCGGCGCAGCCGGGCCCCCGTGACCCGGCCGTCCTCCGTGCCGAGGGCGGTCACGAGGGTGCCGGTGAGCAGGGTGAAGGCCGGATCGCCGCCCTGCGCGACGGCGGGGAAGATCGTCCCGGGTGCCGTGCGGGGCATGGGGCCCGAGGGTGTGGGAGTGACGGCCATCGGCATGGGCTGCGGGGCCCGGTCGGCGGGGCCTGTACCGCCGTAGCGTCGGCGCAGGACGTCGAGGACGAGTTCGCCGACCTTGGTCGGGCCGATCGCCGCGGGGGTGACGGCGAGCAGTCGGCGGGCGGTGGCGAGGTCGGCGGCCCAGGCGTCGGGGTCGCCGAAGTCGAAGGCCTCGTCCGCGGCGGGCTCCGGGGTCGCGGCGGTCCAGTGGACGCCCATGCCGCCCGCGTTCCAGGCGAGCGCGGCCTGCGGCATCGCCTCGGCGTCCTCCCCGAAGGCGAGCGCGTGGAACATGCCGGGGGTGAGGTCGGGGAGAGCGCCCGCGACCTCACGGACCACCTCCGCTCCCGTGTACATGCCCTGGACGCCGGTGGCGACCTTCTCGTTGTAGCGGGACCACAGCTCGGGGTCGTCGAGGTCGTGCAGGTGCCGCCCCGGCACACCGCCGATCGGGCTGCCGCCGTCGGCCATGGTGATGTGCAGCGCGGGATCGCTCCGCCGCAGGAGGCGGGCCACGAGGGATCCCATGATGCCGCTGCCCACGATGAGGACGTCGGTGCGGGGGGTGTGGGTCAACTGGAGCTCCGGGTACGTGGGGTGGGGTGTCAGTCGACCGGGACGAGCGGTCCGAACAGCTCGGTGTCCATGCGGTCCAGGGCGAGCTTGACCGCGCCGATGAGCGGGGCGTCGTGCCCGAGCGCGGTGGCCCGCAGCTCGACCGCGGGGGTCCGGGCGTCGCGCAGCGCGTCCCGCACCCGGGGCAGCAGGACGTCGGCCGCGTCCTCCAGGCCGCCGCCGAGGACGATGAGCGAGGGGGCGACCGTCCAGGACAGGGTGGTGAGGATCGAGGCGATGTTCTCCACGAACTCGTCGACCTCGGCGAGCGCGGCGGCGTCACCGTCGCGGGCCGCCCCGAACCGCTCCAGGGCGAGGGCGCGTTGGGCGGGCAGCGGTGAGGTCAGCGCGGCGACCGGACGGTCCTCGACCGAGCCGGCCGGCATCGAGCGGGCCTCGACGATCTCGCCCGCGGCACCCTCGAGCCCGCGATGCACGGCCCCCCGGATGAGGATGCCGAGCCCGGTCCGGTTGCCGAGCATCGCCCAGACGACGTTGTCGTGGTCCGCGGCCACTCCCCGCCAACGCTCCGCCAGCGCACCGAGGTTGGTGTCGTTGTCGGCGAACCAGGGCACCGGGACCCGCCGGCCGAGCTCCTCGGGCAGGTGCACGCCCTCCCAGCGGGTGGTGTGCACCAGGCGCCGTACGACGCCCTCGTCGTCGATGGCACCGCCGCCCGCGATGGCCCCGGCGCGCAGCCGGTCCATCGTGCCGCCGGCGTCGTCGAGGGCCCGGCGGACCAGTTCGGCGGCGTCGTCGAGGGTGGTGGCCGGGTCCTCGTAGGCGCGCAGCGGACCGTGCGCCCGGCCGAGGATGTGGCCGCGCACATCGGCGACGACGGCGGAGCCGTCGACGGTCGTGACGCGTACGGCGGCCAGCAGGGCGTGTTCGGCGCGCAGTTCGTAGCGGCGGGCGGGGCGTCCGGCGCAGCCGCTGTTCGGCACCCGGTCGAGTTCGCTGACCCAGCCCGCCTCGACGAGCGAGTCCAGGATCAGCTCGATCGTGCGCCGGGACAGCGCGGTCTGCCCGGCGAGTTCGGTGAGCTTCCGCGGCCCGGCCGACACCGCCAACGCCCGCAGGATCACGGAGGTGTTGACCCGTCGTACGGCACTCTGGTTCATGCCGGCGATCAGCATGCCGCCCCTCCCCTCACCGGGTCGTACCCGCCCCGTGCCGGCGTGCTCATCGCAGCCCCGTTCCCGCGATGCCCTGCACGAAGTAGCGCTGAAGGAACAGGAAGAGGACGAGCACCGGCAGCATCACCACGATCGCTCCGGCGAGCAGCAGGCCGTAGTCGGTGACATGGGCCGCGGCCTGGCTGGTGGCGGCGAGGCCGACCGGGAGGGTGTAGGTGGACATGCTCTGGGCGACGACCAGCGGCCAGATGAAGTTGTTCCAGGAGGTGAGGAACGACATGATCGTGATCGTGGCGACCGCGGGTCCGGCCAGCGGCAGGAAGATCCTGAAGAAGATCCGGAACTCGCCGGCGCCGTCGATACGGGCCGCTTCGAGGAGTTCGTCGGGGATCGACAGGGCGTACTGGCGCACGATGAACACCGACAGCGGAAGCGCCGCGCCGGGCAGGGCGATCCCGGTGAGGGTGTCCGCGAGGCCCAGGTCCACGGTGATCACGAACTGGGTGACGAACACCGCGGTGAAGGGCACCATCATCGCCGCCATGACCGCGCCGAACGCGAGCCGCCGGCCCGCGAAGTCGAGTTTGGCGAGGGCGTACCCGGCGGCCGACGCGGCCAGGATGTTCCCCGCGACCACGATCAGCGCGACGACGACGCTGTTGACCAGGAACCGGCCGAAGCCCTGGGTCCGGAACAGCCGCGTGAAGTTGCCGAAGGTCAGGTGGTGCGGGAACAGGGCCCCGGGGTCGGAGCGGATCTCGTCCAGGCTGCGCACCGAGCCGCTCACCCCCCACGCGAAGGGCAGCAGGGTGAGCAGGGCGCACAGCACCAGGGCGGCGTACATCAGGGGGCGGGCGGCACGGTTCATGTGCGGGACCTCAGCAGCCGGAACTGGACGAGGCTGACCACGGTCACCAGCGCGAGCGTCACGAAGGACGCGGCCGACGACATCCCGAACTCGCCCGCGCCGAACTGCCGGTAGGTGTACAGCGCGACCGACTCGGTGGAGCCCAGCGGGCCGCCGCCGGTGAGGAGGTAGGGCTCGTCGAAGACCTGGAGGTAGAAGACGGTCAGCAGGACGGACACCATGAGTGTGGTGGGCAGCAGCAACGGCAGGGTGATGTGCCGGAGCCCGCGCCACCGGCCGGCCCCGTCCAGGGCGGCGGCCTCGTACACGTCCCGCGGGATCGCCTGGAGACCGGCGAGGAACAGCACCATCGCGGTGCCGAAGTTGCGCCAGACGCCGAGCAGGATGACGACCGGCATGGCCAGGTCGGGATCGTCCAGCCAGTTCGGTCCGGCGAATCCGACCGCGCCGAGCAGCTTGTTGACCGTGCCGTCGACGTGGAAGGCGTACTGCCAGATCAGCGCGACGGCCACGACGTTGGTCACGACGGGCGCGAAGAAGACGGTGCGCAGGACCCCGCGCAGCCTGCTGATGCCGGAGTTCAGCACGAGGGCCAGAGCGAGTCCGACGCCCATGGTCAGGGGCACGCCGACGGCCACGAACAGGGCCGTGTTGAGGATGTCCCGGACGAAGGTGTCGTCCTGGAACAGCCGGAGGTAGTTGTCGAGGCCGGTGAAGTCGACGGCGAACGGGGTGCGCAGGTCGGCGCCGCGGATGTCGGTGAGGCTCAGGGCGAGCGCGGCGACCGTGGGGATCGCCGTGTAGACCAGGAAGACGACGCCGAAGGGGGCGAGGAAGAGCCAGGCGACCGCGGTGCGGCGGGCCCGGGACGCCCTGGGCGCCGCCGTCCTCGGCAGGGCCCTGGCCCTCTTGGCGGCCGGTGCGAGCGTCGTGGTCATCACTTCCTGCCCGTGCCGACGCTCTCGGCGTACGCCTGGACGGCTGCGGCCGCCTTCGCCGCGGTCTGCTTGCCCTTGGCGACGGCCTCCATCTCCTTGCCCAGCCGGGTCGCGACCTGCTGCCACGTACTGACCTGCGGGAACGCACGGGTGTTCTTGAGCTGGGTGAAGAAGGCGGCCAGGAGCGGCTGGCCCTTGATCGCCGGGTCGTCCCAGGCGGAGACGACGGCGGGCAGCGAGCCGTACGCCTTGTACTGCGCGACCTGCGTGCCGGGCCTGGCCAGATCCCGGACGAGTTTCCAGGCGGCGTCCGGGTTGCCGCTGTCGGCGAGGACGCCCCAGGTGCCGCCCGCGGAGAAGGAGACGCTGCTCGACGCTCCGGCGGGCAGCGGGGCGGTGGCGACATGGGAGGCCGTCCAGCCGCTCTTCTTGGCGGCGGTGTCGAGCTGGCCGATGACCCACGGCCCGGTGATCATGCTCGCGGTCTTTCCGGAGACGAAGTACGGCTGTGCGTCGAGGAAGGTCGGCCCACTGGTGTCGGCGGTCCCGGCGGTGAAGAAGGACGCGTTGTAGTCGAGGGCGTCGATCATCTGGGGCGTGTCCAGGTTCCACCGGCCGGCGGAGGTGACGAGGGAGCCGCCGGCCTGCCAGGCGTACATGGCCACGTCCTGGCCGTTGAAGATGTCCCACCCGATGTCGGCCCCCAGCGCATGGGCCGCGCCGGCGCCCTGGAGGCCCTTGAGGAAGGGCTCCATCCCGGCCCAGGTGGTCGGCGCCTCGACGCCCGCCTTCCTGGCCAGATCCGATCGGTAGACCAGGGCGTACGTGTACGCGTACCAGGGCACCGTGTAGGCCACGTCGTTCACGACGCCGGCGTCCCAGAGGCTCTTGAAGAAGCTGCCCGGGTCCACCAGGCCGTCCGGCACGGGCAGCAGGGTCGACGAGTCGAGGAACTGCGCCTGCGACTCGGGGAAGAACTGGGCGACGTCCGGTCCCTTGCCCGCCGCGACGGCCGCCTGGAGCTTGGTGTAGTACTCCGCGTTCGGGATCAGCGTGGTCTTGACGACCAGGTCGGGGTTGGCGGCCTTGTACGGCTTGAGGACCGAGGCGAGCACATCGGCGTCGCCCTGGGCGGCCCAGAGGTTCACGGTGCCGGTGGCCGGGGAGGCGTCGACCTTCTTGGCGCCGGAGGCGGCGGTCGCGTCGTCTTCGCGCCCGCAGCCGGCGAGCGGGAGCGCGGCGCCGAGGGCCATACCGGCGGTCAGCCGCAGGGCGGTGCGGCGGGAGAGGTGGGACACGGGGACTCCTGTGACACGGGATTCCTCACGACTGCTGAGGTCGGTGGCGTGGTGTGTCCCGACGCTAGGAACCGCGTGTTTCGGCCACGTGGCTGTCCTCGCCCCGAATAATTTCGGAACTTGTAGCGAAATCGGCGGCGGCGCGGGCCCGGTGCGTTCTGCGC
>NZ_JBHUXV010000186.1:0-13241 GCF_042669125.1 Streptomyces sp. NPDC057253
GGGCCGCCCTCTCGTGGTGGGCGGCCCGCACCGGGGTGGGGGGTGGCGGTCGGTGGTCGGGGTGGGGGTGGTGGCGCCGGCGGTCGGAGTGGGGGATGGTGGCTAGCGGTCGGACTTGTGCAGGGCCTTGGCCGTCAGGGCCTCTTCCATGGCCGCCGCCAGGCCGTTGGCCCACAGCTGGTTCACCCGGCTGCGCTCGGCGGAGTTCGGGATCGCGTTGGTGCAGGACGTGCCGGGGCCGCCGCCCGACATCAGCTCGCTGCACGGACCGGAGTAGTGGTCCGGCAGACCGAGCACATGACCGGTCTCGTGCGCGGTGACCCGGGTGGAGTCGTACTGCTGGTTCTGCCGGTAGTCCAGGAAGATGTAACCGCTGCCGTGTCCGTCGGTCGAGGCGTACGACCCGCGCGAGTCGTTGCCCTCCCGGTAGGAGAAGTCGGCGCTCGCCGCGGACCCCGCCTGGAGTCTGACGTTGGACACCGAGCTGTTCCATATCTGGGCGCTGCGGGCTATCTGGCTGCTGAACGTGGGGGCACGGGAGGCGTCGTAGACGACGGTGACGGCGGCGGCGCTGCTCGGGTTCGCGGCCCGCTTCTCGGCCACGGACGCGAGGACGGCCTGGAAGAAGGCGTCACCGGTGTCCGTGGTCGCGGTCGCGGTGTAGCCGGCCGACGGGGCGGGAGCGGGGGCCGCCGCCGCGGGAACCGCCGTGACCAGACCGGCCGTTGCCAGACCGAGGGCGGCCGCTGTCGCTGTGAGGGCACAGATGTGCTGGCGCATCGAGGACTCCTAGGTGGGGGTGAGTCGTCGATGTGAGTGTCAGCGGCTGTGCGGCGGCTGTGATGATGCCAACCGGTGATAGCGCGGTCCTATCACCGGAGTTGATGCCCCTGGTGCAACCCCCGCCCCCCGCTTACGCTCCGATCGCATGGACCTTGAGGTGAGACACCTCCGCGCGGTGGTGGCGATAGCCGACACCGGCAGCCTGCACCGGGCCGCCCGTCAGCTGGGGGTCGCCCAGCCGTCGCTGAGTACCCAGCTGCGCCGGATCGAACAGGCCCTGGGCGGCGCGCTGTTCGTGCGCGCGAGATCGGGCTGCCGCCCCACCCCGCTGGGCCGGCTCGTCCTCAGCCGCGCCCGCCCCCTGCTGGCCGAGATGCGCTCCCTGATGGCCGACGCCCGCGCGGCCGCGGCAGGGGGCCCGCAACTGCGCGTCGGCTCCACCGCGAGCCGGGCCCTGTCCGGCTGGCTGCGCCGGCTGCGCGCCCACGGCCAGGACCCCACCCTCCACATGAACGTCTCCCCCAACGCCCTGCTGCACATGGTCGCCGACGGCCAGCTCGACGTGGCCTTCGTGCACGAGGTGGAGGGCTGCCCGCTGCGCATCCCGCGCGAGCTGTGCCTGCGGGTCCTGGTCGAACGCGAGCCGCAGTTCGTGTCCCTGCCCGCCGACCACCCGGCGGCCGCGAAACCCGTGGTCACCCTGGCCGACCTGGCCCGGGACCGCTGGATGATCGACCCCACGGTCGACGGTGAATGGGACGCCGTGCAGCGCATGTTCCGCGCCGCCGGCGTCAACCCCGTGGTCCTGCACGGCGATTACCACACGGCCGACGCCCTGGTCGCCACCGGCGAGGTCGTCACCGTCTGCCAGCCCACCCGGGTGCCCCGCCCCGACATGGCGGTACGGCGGCTCCAGGGCGACCCGCTCGGCGTACGGCTGCTCCTCGCGGCCCGCACCGAGACGGACCTGGACGGGGTCCGTCCCGCGCTGGAGGAGGCGTACTGGGAGAGCGCGCGGCAGGCACCGGCGTACCGGGAATGGCTGGAACGCGACGGTGCCGGGCACCAGGAGCCGCGACCGACGGTTCCGGCCATTCCCTGAGGAGCCGCGCGGCTCAGACGCCGATGTCGTCGCCGTCCTTGCGCCACACCGCCACGACCGCCGGCCGTACGATCTTCCCCGGACCGTCGGGCCAGGTGCTCGCCGGCTGCTCGACCGTCGCCCCGCTGATCTCACCGGGGTGCTGCACCGCCACCAGCACCCGCCGGTCCTGGACCAGCGGACCGCAGGTCTCGGCCCCGGTCGGCACGGTCAGGAACTGCTTCAGCTCACCGCGCCGCTCGCCCCTGGTCGCGACCCCGAACAGGCCGTCGTGGGAGCCGAGCTGGTTGCCGTCGGTCGAGATCCACAGGTTGCCGTGCGGGTCGAAGGCCACGTTGTCCGGGCAGGAGATGGGCGAGACGTCGTCCTTCGGGAACCCGGCGAAGTAGGTGGCCGGATCCTCCGGGTCCCCGGCGACGAGGAACAGCGTCCAGGCGAACTTGGTGCTGTCGGGGAGGTTCCACCGCTCGGTGAGCTCCAGGACGTGCCCGTGCTTGTTGGCGCCCCGGGGGTTGGCCTCGTCGGCGGGGGCGTTGGCGCCGACACCGCGGTTGGTGTTGTTCGTCAGGGCGACGTACACCTTGCCGGTGCGCGGGTTGGGCTCGATGTCCTCGGGCCGGTCCATTTTGGTCGCGCCGACCTTGTCCCCGGCGAGGCGCGTGAACACGAACACCTCGTCGGCGGACATGCCCTCGACGTGCGACACGGCCCCCTTCGCCGTGGCGGTCGCCAGCGGGATCCACTCCCCGCTGCCGTCGAACTCCCCGTCGGCGGGCAGCTTCCCGGTCCCGTCGATCTCGATGGCGGGGGAGTCACCGGTGAGCCGGGCGACGTACAGCGTGCCCTCGTCGAGCAGGGAGAGATTGTGCTCGCGCACGGCCCGCCCGCTGCCCTTCCGCATCCGCTTGCTGCCGACGAACTTGTAGAAGTAGTCGAACCGCTCGTCGTCCCCGGAGTACACCACCGGCCGCCCGTCGTGCGTCAGCCGTACGGTCGCCCCCTCGTGCTTGAACCGGCCGAGCGCGGTGTGCTTGCGGGGCGTGGAGGAGGGGTCGTACGGGTCGAGCTCGACGACGTACCCGAAGCGGTGCGGTTCGTTGGGCTCCTGGGCGACGTCGAACCGCTTGTCGAACCGCTCCCACTTGCGCTCGCTGGCGCCGGTCCCGATGCCGTACCGCTTGTCGGTGGCCCGGCCGGCGTTCGCGAAGTACTGGTTGAAGTTCTCCTCGCCGTGCAGGGTGGTGCCCCAGGGGGTCGTCCCGCCGGAGCAGTTGTTGAGCGTGCCGAGCACCCTGCGGCCGGTCGGGTCGGCTGACGTCCTGAGCAGGTCGGACCCGGCGGCGGGCCCGGTGAGCCGGAACTCGGTGGTGGCGGTGACCCGCCGGTTGAGGTGGTGCCTGGGGACGAGGGTGAGGGCGCCGTTCTTCTTGTTCTCCTCCACCACGACGACACCGAGACCGTGCGCGGCCCAGGCGATCTCGACCTGCTCGCGGGTGGGGTTCGCGGCGTCGTAGCCGCGGAACATGAGCACCTCGTCGGTGTACTCGTGGTTGGCGACGAGCACCTGCCGACCGCGCTCGCCGGGCAGCGGCAGCAGCGCGAGGAAGTCGTTGTTGTACCCGAACTGGCCGGCCTGGGCCGCGGCGGTCTGCTTCTCCGGGTCGAAGGCCGGGGCACCGCGCAGAATGGGCTCGCCCCAGCGGACGACGACGTTCTGGGCGTAGCCGGGCGGGACGGTCACGGTGTCGGCGGTGTTCGGGGCGACGGGGGTGAAGCGGAGACCGCGGGCGGCCCTGCCCTTCGCCTTGGCGGGCTGGGCGGCTTCGGCGGACGGGGCGACGACTGTCTCCGCGGTACCGGCGGCCGCCGCGACAGTCACGACCGCGGCGGCACGCATCACCGAACGGCGGCTGAGCGCGGTGGCGATCACGTCACCGACGTACGGGTTGGCGGAGGTGTTGGGCGCCGGATGGAAACAGGCGTCCCCGCACCGGAAACGACAGGTCAGGGCGGACCGCCCATGGGCGTTGTTGATCAACGGCAGCTGCACACGCACTTTTGCTCTCCCCTTGCTTCCCCTTGAATCTCGCTTGACGGACGGTAGGGGCGCGTATGTGCGAGAGCGGGGCGGGGCGGTGAACGGTGGATGAACCCGGGGTGGACGTAGGAGAGTTGGGTGCGCGCGGGGGTGAAGTCCGGAACCAGGTCTTGACTGCCGGGGCCCCGGGCACCCGCCCCTGCCCAAGATCGCCCCCGGGGGCCGCTAACCTTACGTGTCCGTCCTGGCCAGGGATTGACGGGCTTCAACTCATGCGAAGGGTTGCGCTAATGGGCATTCTCACTCTCCTGCGGAACGCGTTCGGCGGCCGATCACGCAAGGCCGCTGCCACCGAGGCAGAGGGTGCGGTTCCTTCGCAGGAGGCGACGGAGCCGAACCCGGCGCCTACGGCGGGGGCGACGGCCACGGTCCCCGAACCGCGCGCCGCGACACCGTCCACCGACTCCGAGCACGAACTGGTCTCGGCCGCGTTCGACCACGTGACAGTCCCGAAGCAGACGCCTCCGGCGGGGGCGACGGCGGAGACACCGGGATCTGCTGAGGAGGCGGGGGCGGCTTCTGCGAAGGCGGCGACCGAGGCACCGGAGGCGGAGAGCGAGCAGCCGACGGCCGAGAAGCCGGCATCGGAGGAGCCCACGGCGGTGCCCGAGGCGTCCGAAGAGCAGCAGACCGCTGAGGCGCCCGCGGCTGAGGAACCGGTCTCGGAGAAGGCCGCCATCGAGGAGCCCGCTGCTGAGGAACCCGTCGCCGAGGAGCCCGCGGCTGAGGGGCCCGCGGTGGAGGAACCGGTCTCGGAGAAAGCCGCCGCCGAGGAGCCCGTGACTGAGGCACCTGCGGCTGAGGAACCGGTCGCCGAGGAGCCTGCGGCTGAAGCGGAGTCGGAGCCGGAGGCTGCCGCGGAGGCGCCGGTCGCTGAAGCGGAGTCGGAGCCGAAGCCGGACGCCGCCGCGGAGCAGCCGGTGGCTCAGGACGTAGTCGCTGAGGAGACCGTCGCCGAGACGGCGACCGAGGTCGAGCCCGCCGTAGCGGAGCCGGTGGCTGAAGAGCCCACCCCCGCGGCAGCGGAGGACTCGAAGCCGCAGTCCGCCGAGGCGGACCCGGCCCCCGAGACCGAGACCGAGCCGGAGACCGCTCCGGAGCCGGCGGTCGCCGAGGCCACCCCCGACCCCGAGCCGGTCGCCGAGGTCACCCCCGACCCGGAGCCCGAGGCCGCCGTAGAGCCCGTAGAGCCCGAGGCCGCCGTAGAGCCGGAGCCGGCCGCCGAGGCCACCCCCGAGCCCGAGGCCGCCGTAGAGCCGGAGCCGGAGGCTGCCGTTGCCGCGGCCGCCGACGGCGCGACCGCTCCACAGGGGCCACCCGCAGTCGACGACGAGAGCCGCACGGGTGGTGCGGGTGGGAACGAAAAAGCCGTACCCCAGACCCTCCGCAGCGCCTACGACACCGCCGCAGCCACCCTCGCCGCTCACGACCTCACCGGCACCACCGCACGGACGTACCTCGTGCTGGACCGCTCCGCGAGCATGCGCCCGTACTACAAGGACGGCTCCGCCCAGGCCCTCGGTGAGCAGACCCTCGCCCTCGCCGCCCACCTGGACCCCGAGTCCACCGTCCACGTCGTCTTCTTCTCCACCGAACTCGACGGCACCGGCGAGCTCACCCTCACCGACCACGAGAACAAGATCGACGACCTGCACGCCGGGCTCGGCCGCATGGGCCGTACCAGCTACCACGCGGCCGTCGAGGAAGTCCTCGCGCAGCACACCAAGCACGCTCCCGACGCCCCCGCCCTGGTCGTCTTCCAGACCGACGGCGCCCCGGACGCGAAGACCCCCGCCACCCAGGCCCTCACGGACGCGGCGAAGAGTCACCCCGCCGTCTTCTTCTCCTTCGTCGCCTTCGGTGACCCGGAGAACAAGGCCTTCGACTACCTCCGCAAGCTGAAGCTCCCCAACACCTCCCACTTCCTCGCGGGCGAGACCCCGAAGGAACTCACGGACGCGGAGATCTACGAGGGCATCCTGGCGAACTGGCGCCCGTAACCCCCGAAGATCACCACTACGCACCACCGGGCCGCCCCTTCCCACCCCGTAAAACGGGAAGCGGGCGGCCCACCCATGTCGGATACGATTTCAAGACTCGCGAAGCGACTCACCCGCACGACCAACCTGGGAGCAGCCCCCGATGGCTCGACACCTCATCACCAGCGCCCTTCCGTACATCAACGGGATCAAGCACCTGGGCAACATGGTGGGGTCCATGCTCCCGGCGGACGTGTACTCCCGCTACCTGCGCCAGCGCGGCCACGACGTCCTCTACATCTGCGCGACGGACGAGCACGGCACCCCGGCCGAGCTGGCCGCGAAGGAGCAGGGCCTGCCGGTCGACGAGTTCTGCGCGCAGGCGCACGACGCGCAGAAGGCGGTCTACGACGGCTTCGCGCTGGCCTTCGACTACTTCGGCCGCAGTTCCTCTCAGCAGAACGTCGAGATCACCCAGCACTTCGCCCGCCGCCTGAACGAGAACGGCTTCATCGAAGAGCGCGCCATCCGCCAGGTCTACAGCCCCACCGACGGCCGCTTCCTCCCGGACCGCTATGTCGAGGGCACCTGCCCCCACTGCGGCTACGACAAGGCCCGCGGCGACCAGTGCGAGAACTGCACCCGGGTCCTCGACCCGACGGACCTGATCAACCCGCGCTCGGCGATCTCCGGCTCCACCGACCTGGAGGTCCGCGAGACCAAGCACCTCTTCCTCCTCCAGTCCAAGCTCCAGCACGAGGTCGAGGAGTGGGTCTCCCGGCACGAGGACGACTGGCCGCAGCTGGCCTCCTCGATCGCCCGCAAGTGGCTGAACGAAGGCCTGCACGACCGCGCGATCACCCGTGACCTCGACTGGGGCGTGCCGGTCCCGGCCGACACCTGGCCGGAGCTGGCCGCCGAGGGCAAGGTCTTCTACGTCTGGTTCGACGCCCCGATCGAGTACATCGGGGCGACGAAGGAGTGGGCGGACCTGGACCCGGAGAACCGGGACTGGAAGTCCTGGTGGTACGACGTCGACACCGACGTCCGCTACACCGAGTTCATGGCGAAGGACAATGTCCCCTTCCACACCGTGATGTTCCCGGCGACCGAGCTGGGCGTGCGCGAGCCGTGGAAGAAGGTCGACTACGTCAAGGCGTTCAACTGGCTGACGTACTACGGCGGGAAGTTCTCCACGTCCCAGAAGCGGGGCGTCTTCACCGACCAGGCCCTGGACATCCTGCCGGCCGACTACTGGCGCTACTTCCTGATCGCCAACGCCCCGGAGTCGGACGACTCGTCCTTCACCTGGGAGCACTTCACGGCGACGGTGAACAAGGACCTGGCCGACACCCTCGGCAACTTCGTCAACCGCGTGCTGTCCTTCTCGAAGAAGCGCTTCGGCGAGGAGGTCCCGGCGGGCGGTGCGCCCGGCGAGGCGGAGGCGAAGCTGGGCGAGGAGATCGCCCGGCTGCTCGCCGAGTACGAGCAGCAGATGGAGGCGCTCCAGTTCCGCAAGGCGGCGGCCGCCCTGCGCGCGCTGTGGTCGGCGGGCAACTCCTACCTGGAGGAGAAGGCCCCCTGGCTCCAGATCAAGACGGACAAGGACGGCGCGGCGCTGACGCTGCGCACCGCGATGAACCTGATCCACCTGTACGCGGTGGTCTCGGAGCCGTTCATCCCGGCGACCTCGGCCGCCATGCGCCAGGCGTTCGCGCTGCCCTCCGACACCGCCACCTGGGTCTCCGCCCACGAGGCCCGCGCCCTGACCGCCCTCACCCCCGGCGTCCCCTTCACGGTCCCGCCGGTCCTGTTCGCCAAGCTGACGGACGAGGACCTGGAGACGTACAAGGAGCGCTTCGGCGGCGTCCCGGAGTAGCCGCGGCGGCTTTCCGGCTGTCCGGATACCGACCCGGGCATCGCCGTGTCCGCGCCAAGCCGTATGGTTTGCGCCATGGCCGTGCCCGGTGTCATTCCTGTCGCCTACGAGCCGAGGCACCGCACCGAGACGATCGGGCGGTATGCGGAGGGTCAGTTCCTGGCGTCGATCACGTATGCCTTCCCCGAGGGGTTCCGCCTCGAGGAAGGCTGGGAAGAGCAGAAACGCCTGTACGCGGTGCTGCACACCTTCGACGCGGACGGCAACTACCGCGACTCGGACATCTGGTGTGCCGGCACCTGGGCGGAGCAGCAGCGCGATCCGGTCGGTGACGCCGCTCCGCTCACGCGTGCCCAGGTGCACCGGGCGACCCTGCTGCGCAGTCTGCCCCGCCGTTCCTACACCGACATCGCGATCCGCCCCTTCAGCGTCATCCACGAGGGCGTCCGCTTCGGTCTGGTGATCCGCGAGGACGAGGGGGAGCAGTGGGCCGAGCTCTACCCCGACCGCCTCGCCTTCGCGGATCCGTGGGACGGGACCTACGACACCTGAGTCAGGAGAGCACTCCGGCGCCCGTGGTCGTGGCCAGGGAGGTCGGCAGGTTCTTCACGGCGGCGCCGGTCTGCAGGCCCGCCGTCAGGGTCGGCGTCCAGTTGACGCCGGTCTTCAGGTCCTTGGAGGCGGCGGCGTTGTAGGCGGCGACGAGGTCGGTGACCGTGCCGTTGACCAGGTTGCCGCTGCCGGCGATCGCACCCGTGCCGTCGCCGGACAGGAGCTTGGAAGCCTTCACGGTCGACGGCACCTTCCAGTAGTTGTCGGCGGCGACGACCTGCGCCTTGGCGCGGGAGTTGATGCTGTACTGGAGCGCGTAGCCGTTCAGCGTGGTGACGTCGTAGTAGTTGTTGTAGATGTGGATCTGGCCCACGCGGGCCAGGGGCGCCCGCTGGACGATGCCCTTCCACACGTTGTGGTGGAGGGAGACCCGCAGCTTGCCGCCGGGCTCGCTGTCGCTGCTGCCGATCAGCATGGTCTTGTCGTGGTTGGTGAACCGGTTGCGGGAGACGGTCACCAGGTCCGAGCTCTTGGTGATGTCCAGCTCCCCGTCGTGGATCTGGTACTCGCGGCCGTAGTGCCTCGGGTTCGCGGAGTCCAGGTGGGGCGCGTCCGTGAAGGTGTTGTGGTCCGCCCAGACGTGGGTGGCACCGCGCAGGGTCACCGCGTCATAGGCGGAGTTCCAGTTGCCGTCCTTGCCGTCGGTCGGGTCCCACTGCGGGAAGCAGTCCTCGGTGGCGGCGAAGGTGAGGTTGCGGACGATGACGTTGTCCACCTTCTGGATCTGGAGCATGCCGCCGGTGATGCCGGCCTTGGTGCCGGGCACGCCCACGATCGTGGTGTTCGCGGGCACCTTGAAGACGATGTTCGCGGCCTGCTTCTTCTGCGCGGCGGCCCGCGCGGTCTCCTGGGTGCCGGACGGCAGCTTCGAGCGGCCGTAGGTCGCCGGGTCGAACGCCTTCAGGTACGAGGTCAGCGAATAGCCCGTCCCGGACGCGTAGTGCGCGCAGCTCAGCTTCTTGCCGGCGGCGTCGGTGTTGGCGTCGATCGTGCCCTTGACCTTGATGATCCGCGGGGTGGTGTCGGACACCGAGCCCAGTGCCTTCACCAGCTGCGCGCGCGTGGAGACGGTGAAGGTGTGCGCCGAGTCGGCCTTGTGGCCGCCGGTGGTGCCCGTGCCGGAGGAGGCCCAGCCGTCCTTCGCGCCGAGGGTCTGGTGGTACAGGTCGACGGCCTGGGCGTTCGCGTTCATCACGACGACGCCCGCACCGACACCCGCGGCGACCACGGCGGCGGAGACGATCAGGGTGCGGCGCCTGCGGAGCGACCGGCGGTGGGAGGCAGAGGACACGGGGATTCCTTAGGAGCGGTGGTGGGACAGGTGCGGTTGCGTGGAGCACCGGCAGAGGCGCTCCCGTCCTCAAGTAGCCGCCGGAATCAGGGAGGTTGCCCCACCGCCAGAAATTCCCGGTCACGTCACCACGGCGGCACCGACCACCCCTCCCGCACCTCCTTACCCTCCCTTCACTCCTCTCTTACCTGCATATAGGGTTTGCTGACTCATAGGGAAGGACCCCCAGTTGGGCAGACACGCCCCGAGACGAGCGGGCCGTGCCACGCTCCTCTCCGCCTTGGCCGTAGCGGTGGCGGCCGGCTCGATCACCCTGTTCTCCGGTACCGAGGACACCGGCGCGCAGGCGGCGACAGCCGCCGCGGCCGGCACCACCGAGATCGTCCTGGACGATCCCCGCAGCGACACCCCCCGCACCGAACGCCTGCTCGCCGCGGGCGCGACCGGCTATCTGCACCGCCAGTCGGGGGTGGCGGGCCTGCTGTGGACGGGCTACGGGGACGGCGTCACCGTCCCCGTCGAGGGCCCGACCGGCGTCTACCAGCCGACCACCACCAGCTGCTACGACATCTCCGCGCGCTGTGCCTCCGGTGTCTTCGGGCAGGCCGCGGACACCGTGGCGCTGCCCCACCGCACCTACGGCGACCCGGTGTCCCTGTGGAGCCCGGGCGGTGGCGCCCTCAGGACCGTGGATCTGCGGCAGTCCGCGACCCGGGTCGGCACGTACGGCGAGACGACCGTCACGGTCGAGCGGGACGGAGTCGTCGACGGCCAGGAGCTGGACGGCTATGTGCTGCACCTCGTCGACCTGGTCGACGGACAGCAGCGCGACCGCGTGGTCTCCGGCCTGCCCGCCGACGGCACCTGGGAGATCAACACCGGGCGCACCGGCGACCCGAAGGGCGCGCTCCTCACCTACCCGGCCCGCGACGAGAACGGCGCCTTCACGTCGTACACCGTGGGCTACCTCGACTTCGCGACCGCCCAGCTGACACCGGCCTTCACCGGGCTCTCCCGGGAGACGGTCCCGGAGGTCGTGCTGAGCGAGGACCGCGTCGGCTGGTACACCGAGGCCTCCGGACTGCACGTCAGGCCGCGCACCGACCTCACCGCCGCGGAGACGACCCCGATCGCCGGTGAGGACCTGCCCGGCACCCCGGTGCCCGTGCTGACCGGCGACTGGCTGGTCCTCGCCACCAACGGCAGCACCGTACGGGCCCTCTCGCTGGCCGACGGCACCACGAAGACGCTGCTGACCTGGTCGTACGGCACCCCCCTGGCCGCCCCCGACGGGACCGCGCTGGTCACCGGCGGCTCCGGCGCGGCCGACTGGTGGGTCCAGCGGGTCGTCCCGGGCGCGGACGGCACCCCGCAGCTGAAGCGGATCGCCAAGGTGCCCCCGCTGGAGAACGCCAAGACGGGCATCGCCCTGAGCCGGGGCAGTCTGCGGGTGGCGGAGGACAGCTCCACGAGCTCCATGGACACCACCTCGGTCCGCTCCCTCACCACCAACGGCAGCACCGAGCTGACCGCCTCCGAGGCCACCACCGGCGACTCGGTGGCCGCCAAGTGCCCCTACCCGGGCACCGCCTGCTCCGCCCTGTGGGGCAACAACGTCACGGGCCCCGACGACGTCTTCCTCAACACCTTCGCCGACGTCAACGAGGGCGGCAGCGGTCTGGAGGACGCCGACCAGCTGGTCTCCATCCACGACGGGGGCTGGTCCGACTACACGCTGACGTACGGCACCCAGGGCGGCGCGATCGTCGACGTCTCCGACGACTACGCCGTCTACAACTCGGGTGGTGCGACCCCGACGCAGTACATCGGCGAGTTCGGCTACGGCGATCCCCTCAAGCGCTCGGTCCGCGCCGCCGCCCTCAACGGCTCCGTGCTGTGGAGCGCGACCACGACTCCGGGCCGGCTGACCTCGTACAGCCTGACCACGAGGAAGACGCTCTCCACGGTCGACGTCCCGGACCTCGGCTGTGTGCCGAGCGAGCTCCAGGCGGCGGGCCGCTGGGTGTACTGGTCCTGCGCCGACGCCTCGGCGGGCGTCTACGACAGCAAGGCCGCCGAGTCGGTCACCGTCACCCCCGGGGACGTCCTGCTCGGCGACGGCTTCACGGTCCGCCACGACCACGAGGCCGACCGGCTGGTCCTGACGGACACGACGACCGGTGCCACCCGCGTGGTCGCCTCCGGCCTGCCCGACTCCGGGCTCGCCGTGGACCGCCGGTTCCGGTGGACGGTCGACGAGTACACCGGACTGGTCGCCTGGTTCGACACGTTCGAGCAGACGCACGTGGCCACGACCGGCGTCACGCCGTCCGCGGTGACGGCGTTCCGCACGGAGGCCGAGGGCTATGTGGAGCCCGGCTCCGCGTCGGCCTGGACCGGCCGGTGGGTGCTGTCCCGTCCGGTCACGTCCTGGTCCCTGACCTTCACCTCGGTGCAGAGCGGTGCGACCGGCAGGGCCACCCGCACGCTCACCGGCGGCGCCGCCTCGGCGGAAGCGACGGCGAACTGGAACGGCAAGACGTCGAGCGGAGTCCCCTTCCCCAACGGCGGCTTCACCTGGACGCTCAAGGCGACCGGCCTCGGCACGACCGTCCCGGTCACGGTGGCGGGCGGCGACGGCTATCTGTTGCGCGGCTCGGCGGTCCGCCGAGACTTCGTCAGCCCCGACGGCCCGGACGGCCGGGGCGACCTGCTCACCCTCAGCACCTCCGGCGGCCTGACCTTCCACGGCGGCACCGGCACCGGCAGGTTCGGCGAGAAGGTCGGCGCCGGAGGCTGGCCCACCACCATCAGGGCGATCCCCTTCGGCGACCTGAGCGGCGACCGCTGCAACGACGTCCTGGTCCGGCTGAGCAGCGGCGCCCTGCGCCTGTACAAGCCGGGCTGCGGGTCCGCGGTCAGGCCGTCGACGTCGTACACCTCGCTGGGAACCGGCGGCTGGAACCAGTACGACGTCCTGACCACCCCCGGGGACATCAGCGGCGACGGCCGCCCGGACCTGATCGCCCGCAACGCCTCCACCGGCACGGTCTACCTCTACAAGGGCACCAGCACCGGCAAGCTCTCCGCGCGCGTGAAGCTCTACGACAACTGGAAGGGCTACAAGAAGATCGTCGGCACCGGCGACCTCAACGGCGACGGCATCGGCGACCTCCTCGCCCAGGACAAGTCCAACGTCCTCTACCGCTACGACGGCACCGGCACGGGCACCTTCAAGCCCCGCGTGAAGCTGTTCACCAACTGGGGCGGCTCCTACAACACGGTCATCGGCGTCGGCGACATCACCGACGACGGCAAGGCCGACCTGGTCTCCCGCGACACGGGCGGCACCCTGTGGCGCAACAACGGCGACGGCAAGGGGTCGTTCGGGACGAGGGCAAAGATCGCGACCGGCTTCGGCGGCTACAAGTTCCTTTCCTAGCCACCCACTTCACCGAAAACGGGATGAGGCGCCCGGGACCTGCACGGTCCCGGGC
>NZ_JBHUXV010000187.1:0-13239 GCF_042669125.1 Streptomyces sp. NPDC057253
CGGCACCACAAACCCCGCACTGTGCCCACGATGACTCGCCACCGCAGGACGCGCACGATCAAACGGCAGGCCCAACTCCTCCGGAACACCCGCCAACACACCACGCCAATAAGCCACCTGACGCGACATCAAACTCTCGGCATCACCCTCCGCACCCAACAGCTCCCGCTGCCACAACGCATAATCCGCGTACTGCACCGGCAACGGCTCCCACCCCGGAACCCCACCCGCACACCGCGCCCCATACGCCACCGACAAATCCCGCGCCAACGGACCCATCGACCAGCCATCACCCGCAATGTGATGCACCACAAGCACCAACACATGCTCATCCGCACCCACCGCGAACAACCAGGCCCGCACCGGCACCTCAACCGACAAGTCGAACGCATAACCAGCCACACGGACGACTTCAGTGGCCAGCTCCATCGGGCCGTCGGCGGCCTGCTGCTCCGTCAGGGTCGGCAGGTCCTCCAGGGCCTGGAGTCGCTCGTATGTCTCGTCCTCCTTGGTGACCTCAATCACCGGAAGGTCCCATGACAGTTCGTCGGTGCCGAGGACCCTCTGATAGGGCTCTCCGTCTTCGACCGGGAACACGGTGCGCAGCGCCTCGTGACGTTCGAACACATCGCCTAGCGCAGCCTGGAGTGCCTCGCGATCCAGCCGTCCGGTGAGCCCCAGGACAAGCGGCGCGTTGTAGGTCGAACTCGGGCCGTTGAGCTGTCCGATGAACCACAGCCGACGCTGAGCAAAGGACAGTGGTATCCGGTCCGGGCGTTCAACCTTGACCAGCGGGGGACGGGTCGGGTCCGAACCGGCCAAGAGCACGGCAAGTTCCGCGACCGTCGGGGCCTCGAACACATCGGCGATCTGCACCTCGATGCCCAGCAGGGCCCGAATACGGCTCACAAGGCGGGTGGCCAGCAGCGAATGCCCGCCGAGATGGAAGAAGTTGTCATCGACCCCCACGCTCTCCACACCGAGGATCTCGGCGAATGCAGAGCACAGGATTTCTTCTCGCACCGTGGTGGGGACTCTGCGTTCGCCGCTGGTGTACTCGGGTACGGGGAGAGCCTTGCGGTCGACCTTTCCGCTGACGGTCAGCGGAAAGGCATCAAGCATGACGACCGCGGACGGCACCATGTAACCGGGCAGCCGTTCGGCCGCAAAGCTACGGATAACACCGGGGATTTCGTGTCCCCCTGAGCCGGGCATACTCCTGCCTCGACTGGCCCCGACGGCAACCACGTATGCCACCAGACGCTTGTCGCCAGGGGTGTCCTCACGAACGATCACCACGGCATGGGCAACCTCCGGGTGGGCGGCTACAACGGCCTGAACCTCACCCAGCTCGATCCGATAACCACGGACCTTCACCTGGTCATCCACCCTGCCCGCGAACGCCAACTGACCGCTCGCGGTCCACCTGACCAGGTCGCCCGTCTGATACATCCGCGATCCGTCCGCCGCAAACGGATCGGCAACGAACTTCCGCGCGCTCAGCCCCGGGCGGCCCAGATATCCCCGAGCCACTCCGGCACCCGCGATGTACAGCTCGCCGATCACTCCCTCCGGAACCGGACCCAGCGACTCGTCCAGCACATAGGCCCGTGTGTTGGCATTGGGCGTACCGATGGTCGGCTCGTCGCCCGGCTCCAGCGGGCCGGCCATCGTCGAGCACACGGTGACTTCGGTCGGTCCATAGGCATTGATCAAGCGTCGGCCCGGCGCCCAACGCGCCACCAATTCCCCGCTGAGTGCCTCTCCGCCGGACAGGAGAGTGGACACGGTTGTCAGGTCATCCGAGCTCAGTACCCCCAACGCGGTAGGCGGAAGCAGCACATGTGTGACGCCGTGCCGGGCGACGACGTCCGCCAGTTCACCGCCGGGCCGCAGTTCCTCAGCCGGTGCCACGATCAGGCGCGCGCCCGAGCACAGAGCCATCAGCAGCTCCCAGGTGGCCGCATCGAAGCTCGCCGATGCGAACTGGAGCACCTTGCTGCCCTGGTCCAGCGCGCATGGCTCAGCCTGCGCCGCCACGAGATTCACCGCACCGGCATGCGTCAGCATCACGGCCTTCGGTGTCCCCGTAGAACCGGAGGTGTAGATCACGTACGCCAACCCGCTGGAGACCAGACCGGTTTCGGGCGTTGTTGCAGGCGCAACCTCCAGCGCCGCCCGCACCTCGGCAGAATCCACAGCGACCGCGAGGACACGCCTGAGCGGAAGATCGTCGAGCATGTCCTCCTCGCTCAGCAGCACCATTGCCCGGCTGTCAGCCAGCATGGCCGCGATCCGCTCCGCCGGATACCCAGGGTCGATCGGCAGGTACGCCGCCCCTGCCTTCCAGACCGCAAGCAGCGCCACGATGAGCTCGACACCGCGCTCCAACGCCACGGCGACCACCGACTCCGGTCCCACTCCCAGGGTGGAAAGATGGTTTGCCAGCCGATTCGCCCGCATGTCCAGATCCGCGTACGACAGCTGAATTCCATCGGACTCCACCGCCACCGCGTCCGGCGTCCGCGCCACCCAGCCAGAGAACACCTCGGGGATCGTGGTCTCCGCGACGTCGACTGCCGTGTCGTTCCACGCCGTGAGAACGCGATGGCACTCGACTTCGTCCAACAGGTTCGCATGGCCGACGGTGTCTGCAGGTGAGGCTGTCACCAGCCATTTCACGATGCTCAGAAAGCGTTTGGATGTTTCCTGCGTCGACTCCGCGTCGTGGATGTCACTGTTCGCATTGACCCAGAGCTGAATACTCGGTTCGCCGGGCCTGTCGTAGACATCGATCCGCGTATTGTCTGTCGGCCCGGTGCCGAGGATGTGGGAGACGATGGCGCAGTCGCCGAATGCCTCCGGGTAATCGAAAGGCATGACATTGATGTGCAGACTGCACAGCGAGTCGCCGTGAACAAGCTTCAGGTCCCTAAGAGTGTCCTCGTAGCGGTAGCGCTGGCGCCGCAGCCCCTCACGGACTGACTTGTTGGTCTGCCGTACGAGATCCGCAATGGACGTCTCCCGAGCGATCTGGAGCCGAATCGGGATGTTGTTGGAGGTCATGCCAGGAACCCCGAGCTCCTGACGCCCTGCTCGGCCACTGACTGGAAGGCCGATGGTGACGTCCCGCTCGCCGGCGACACGGTGTCGATATATCGCGGCGGCAGCGATCATCAGTCCGGCGAGGTTGGTCCTCAGTTTCCGGGCCGCTGCCCTGAGTTCGGTGGACTCATCGGCGTCGATGGCGCCCTTGTGCTGTAGCACTCTATCCGAGAGCCGGCGCACTCCGCGTCCGCCCGATCCGGATTGTTCGGACAGGTCTGCCAGAACTCCGAGCCAGTACTCTCGGTCATGACCGAACTCTGCCGAGTCCCTATAAGCGGCATCCGACTCCAGCAGCACGGACAACGAATCCAGGGCACCGGCATCGCTCTCCGCGCCGGCAAAAAGCGCCGCGTAGATATCGGCTACCCGGTTCGCAAGTATCCTGGCGGCTCCGCCATCCGCGATCAGGTGGTGGTAGCGCACGTACCAGAAGAAGCGGTCCTCAGCGAGCTTGAAGACGGCAAAGGCGAACAGGTAGCCATCGGTGAGAGTGGATGCCGTGTGGAAGTCGTCGCGCATCCAGGACTCGGCGGCCGCTCGCGGATCAGGCTCGGAGCTGACATCGAGGACATGGATCGGATAATCCCGCGAGTCGGCGACGTACTGCTTCGGGATGCCGTCATCCAGGTGGAAGCGCAGACGGAGACCATCCGCTTCGCCCACGGTGCGCCGCAGGGACTCCACAAAGAGTTCGACGTTCAGTGCACCGAATATCTCCAGGTATTCGGCGATGTTGTAGACCGGGCTCTCAGGTGCGAGTTGCTGTGCCTGCCAGATACCGAGCTGGCCGGCCATCAAGTTCTGGGTCTCACCTTTGTAAACAGCCATTCCCATCCACCCCAAAGTTTCCAACTCGCCTACCGGAAAGCCGGGGTGGGCCGCCGTCCAGGCAGGTCGAATTACGCCCAACTTCCCTGACTTAAAACTGCGCCTCGGTTGCTGGCATTTCGGGACCCGCCCACGGCGGCCTGGAATCACGCCACAGGGGTCATCGTTGCCTCGGCCGACCGAAACAGGGCCGGCCGAGGCAAGCGAAGCCTTACTTTCCCATGGCTTCGATCAGGCTCTTGGGCCGCATGTCGGTCCAGGACTTCTCGATGTAGTCGAGGCAGTCCTGTCGTCCGGCCTCTCCGAACACGATCTTCCAGCCATCGGGTACATCGACGAAGACGGGCCAGAGCGAGTGCTGCCCCTCGTCGTTGACCAGGACCCGGTAGTTGGCATCGGGGTCATCGAACGGATTAGTCACCACGCCGTCCCTTCTGGGGTGAGTGAAATCGGGCAGCCACCGGCCAGCCCCGAATCACTATCAACCAGGCCCACATGGCTGATCAATCGTCGGCGATCAGCACTTCCGTTGTTCAACTGCGATGTGGCACCAGTTGAACAACCCTGGGGCACAGAGGGAATCTCCGCTGATTGCCGGCCCTCGACGCAGGCACCGGGTTTCAACAGGCACACAGCAACGAACAAGTACCATCCGCACTGCACTTATATGTAATATCCGGCTCACCGGAGACAGCTACGGCCACGGCATCAGTGCCTGCTCGCGGCAGGTAGCACGATGTCATCGAGGGGACCGCTCCGGCCGCAGACCAAGAGCCACCAGGCGCACTTCACCCTGCCGGACCAGCACCAGCCACCGCCGGACTCGACCCACCATGGAACCCCGGATGGTTCTCATGGGAGACCAGGGCTGCCATTCGCGGGCGCCCGGTCCACCGCGTCTGGGATTCGGCCCACCCGACGCCAGCGGGCCAGCACCGCCCGACCGTAATTGTTCGTACCCGCGACCCGGTCCAGCTCAGCCCCACTGGGCACCACGCCGGCAGCCAGCTGCCGCTGGAAGTGCTCCCACATCACTTCCTCCGCCGTCACCCCATTCGGCCGAGACTGATCGGCCGAATGGGGTGGAGCCTGCTTCGTGTCTCGCTCGCCAACCTCTGCCGACTCTCGACTGCCGCGTCCCGTCTCTCGCCGCGCAGTCTCGGTCTCGTCTCGCTCCACCGAGTCCAGCCCACAACGGCCCGCTCCCCTCGCCTCTCGATCCCGCTGTGGGCCGCCGTCTCGCCGAGTCTCGTCACCAAGTTCGGACGGATCATCTGGGCTCTTGCTGCGCTCCCACCCGGCCGGGCGGTGGGCAAGTAGCTCCACCGACAGCAACAGGGCGACCGGAGGCCAGCCCGCCACCAATATCGGCCGCCATGCAAGCGCGGGAGCGGCGGCGACATTCGCCGCCAACGACACCGCGATCCCGAGGAGGAACGCCAGCCACACCAAAGCCCGTGCCCGACGCCCCGCATTCCGGGGCGAGTTAAGCAGCCCTACCGTCGCGAGCAGCAACAAGCCGTCCACCGACAACGGCCACAGCGTCGCGCTCACCACATCCGCCCCACCCTGCAAGGCGAACTCCCGCTGATGCACATACGAGGCGTACCCAGCCACCGACGCCACCACCAACGCACACCCACGCCGCACCCACACCTCAAAGCCGACGCCCGTATCAGCGCCGCTCGGAGGAGCGTCATGGTTACCCGGAAACTTACCGCGCGGCGTTTCGTTCAGGGCGCTCACCGGGAACCACCCCTACGCCGACGCACCCGCGGCACCGCCACCGTGCCGGAAAGCACCAGCTCACGGCGGCTCCCGGCCCGTACAGATGCTGTCGCTGCCCCGCCGGGGGCGCACACACCTTCTGACCAGGCAGTTTGGGCAGAGGGTCCTTTCATGTCCAGCCCCCTCTGCGGTATGTGGCCAAGCGCTTCGGTCATGGACCAGTCCGCCCGGCGAGCAAGGTCATGCACGACCGCGGCTGTCAGTGCCCCGGCGTAGAGTCGATCACCTCGAGGGGACCTCACGACGGGGAAGGACCGACATGCGTCTGCGCTGTGCCGTGCTCGACGACTTCCAGCGGGTGGCGACCCGGTTCGCCGACTGGTCGTCGCTCGCGGACCGGGTCGAAGTCGTCTCCCACGACCGCCACTTCGCCGACGAGGACGCCCTGGCCGCCGCTCTCGCCGACGCCGACATCGTGGTCACCCTGCGCGAGCGCGTCCCCTTCCCCGCCACGCTCCTCGCCCGCCTGCCCCGGCTGAAGCTGCTCATCGCCTCCGGCATGCGCAACACCGTCATCGACTACGAGGCCGCCGAGGCGCACGGCGTCACCGTCTGCGGTACGGCCAGCTCCTCGACCCCGCCCGTCGAGCTGACCTGGGCCCTGCTCCTCGGCCTCGCGCGCGGGATCGTCGAGGAGAGCAACGCCCTGCGGACGCAAGGCCCCTGGCAGTCCACCGTCGGCGCCGACCTGCACGGCCGCCGGCTCGGACTGCTCGGTCTCGGAAAGATCGGCAGCCGTGTCGCCCAGGTCGGGCTCGCCTTCGGCATGGAGGTCAGCGCCTGGAGCCAGAACCTCACCAAGGAACGCGCGGACGAGGTGGGCGTGGCACTCGCCCCGTCCCTCCAGGACCTCCTCGCCGGCAGCGACTTCGTCTCCGTGCACCTCGCCCTCGGCGACCGCACGCGAGGCCTGCTCGGCCCCGCCGAACTCGCCCTCCTCAAGCCCACCGCCCACCTGATCAACACCTCGCGCGCGGCGATCGTCGACCAGGACGCGCTCCTGGCCGCCCTGCACGAGGGCCGGATCGCCGGGGCGGCCGTCGACGTCTTCGACACCGAGCCCCTCCCCGCCGACCACCCCCTGCGCACGGCCCCCCGCCTGCTCGCCACCCCGCACCTCGGCTATGTCTCGCAGGCCAACTACACGACGTACTACGGCCAGGCGGTCGAGAACATCGAGGCGTACCTGGCGGGTTCACCCGTACGACGACTCCCCTGAACCCGCTTCACCCTCAGCGGGCCTGCGATAGATCCCCTCGCTCCGCCGCAGATGGTGCAGGTCCACCAGATAGCGCCGGAGCGTCACATGGTCGATGTCGTCGCTGTCCTCGCACCAGGCCCGCAGCTTCTCGTCGACGACCCGCTCCGGGTACTCGACCCCCGGCTCGAAGGTCTGCTCCGCGATGTGCCGCAGCACCAGCTTCTTCCGGCTCCACCGGGCCGGCAGCCGGACCAGCCGCCCACCCCGGACGAAGGTCCGCAACAGCACCGGCTCTTCCGGACCCGGCCCCGGACCCAGACCCGGACCCGGACCCCGACCCAGACCCGGAGCCGCCCCCGAATCCGAATCCGCCGCGGACCGCTCCCGCCGCGCGGCCTCCCGCGCGTGGTCCCTGAAGAGGCCGTACGCCACCCCCAGCGCCCCGTCCGCCTCCTCGACCACCACGCCCTGCTCGCCCAGCCGATGCAGCGCCACGGCCGTCTCCCGAGCCGACAGACCCGCCGTGCGGGCGACCGCCGCGGGGGTGCCGGCGCCCAGCGCGACCGCGGCGAAGGCCCGCACGCGGCTCTCCTCGGCGAACAGACGGATCACTTGGTCGACCGGTTCGGTTTCGGTAGCCATGTCCGGAGGCTAGTGGGGCGACCCCCACCGCTCCGAGCGAATTTCCCTCGCACGCGAGAGCGGAACCGGGCCCCGCTGTTCAAAAAGGGTGATCCCCACATGAACGCCGTTACCAGGAGTGAGTGGCCGCGTTGAAGGGGGAGTGCGACGGCGCGTCCTGTCGTCGCACCCAACGAGTCAGAAGGAGTACGTGATGTCTCGCATCGCGAAGGCAGCGGGTGTCGCCCTCGGCACCGGCGCCGTGGTCATCGGCGGCGCCGGCATGGCGCTGGCGGACGCGGGCGCCAACGGCGAGGCCGTCGGTTCGCCCGGCGTCCTGTCGGGCAACGTCGTCCAGGTCCCGGTCAACATCCCGGTCAACCTGTGCGGGAACACCGTCGACGTGATCGGCCTGCTCAACCCGGCCTTCGGCAACAGCTGCGTCAACGACGGCGGCCACAAGGGCAACCCCGGCCCCGGTGGACACGGCGGCTACGGCTACGGCGGCTGATCGTCCGTACCCGGCACAGAGCCCCGGCACCTCGAGCGCCGGGGCTCTTCCCATGCCCGCCCTCACGCAAAGAGCCCCGCAAAGGAGCCCTGGCACGAGGAGCCCCCGCACAAGGAGCCCCGCGCAAAGAGCCCCCGCACGAAGACGGCTCAGGCGTACCGATAGATCCCGCTCACGTCCTCCAGCTGATCCGGCGTCACATCCCACGGCGGCAGCTTCTCGCCCCGGGCCACGATCCGCCGGTACTGGGCGTTCGCCGGCCCCGGCGGCCTGGCCGGCTGGTAGCGGGCGCCCGCGTGCCGGCGCTGCCAGCGGTACCAGCACAGGTCGATGAAGGCGTGGTGCATCCAGAAGACGGGGTCGTTGACGGACGCGCCGCCGACCATGGCCCCGCCGACCCAGCGGTGCACCCGGTTGTGGTTGCGCCAGGCGACACTGCCCCGCCCGCTCCCCCAGCCCTCCAGCTTGTTGCGGAACCCCCTGGTCACCGTGGAGTCCCAGGGCGAGACGTCGTAGACCGGATCGGCGAGCGCCCCCTCCAGCTCGCTCTTCGTCGGCAGCGCGATCGGGTTGGCGGAGCGGCCGAGGTCGCGGGTGAGGAACTCCCCGTCGCTCACACCCTCCTTGAGGGTCCAGTTGCCGGTCGCGTAGGCGAACGGCCCGGTCATCACCTGCCGGTCCGAGCGCCGGCCGTTGCCGCCGAGCAGGTCCTTGGTCCAGGGCGCCGAGGTCGCCGTACGGTCACGGGTCCAGTCCCAGTACGGCACCGTCACCGACGAGTCGACGCGCCGCAGCGCCCGCTCCAGGTCCAGCAGGAAGCGCCGGTGCCAGGGCAGGAAGGAGGGCGCCATGTGGGCCGTACGAAGACCGTCCTCGCCGTCGGAGTTGTAGTACTCGATGTGGGTGCGCACGAACTCGTCGTACTCACCGCGCCGTTTCACCTCCAGCATCGCCTTCACGAACCGCCGCTTCTCCGTGGCGGTCAGTGTGCTGACGTCCTTACGCGTGTACGCCATGGTCTCCCCCCATGTGTGGCTGTGTTCCTTCGCGCAGTTGCCGCCCGGGCCCGAGCTCGTCGACGGCGGCGCGGGTGGCTTCGAGCGGTGTCTCGTACGACCGGTAGTGGTCGACCATGCTCAGCCAGGTGCCGTCGGCGCGGCGCATCAGGTGCAGGGGCCGGCCGTCGACGGTGACGTGCCACTGGGTGTCGTCGAAGACCCGGCCCGCGCTGGTGGCGGAGGTCCTGATGCCCCGGATGCGGCGGCCGCGGTAGGTCTCGTCGAAGACGATGTCCGCGGGCGGTTCGGCCGCGCGCAGCGAACGCGTGGCGGCGGCGACCGGGACGAACGCGGCGGCCACGGCCACCGGTCCGAACAGCCCCAGCAGTACGCCCCGCCGGCTCACCCGGGTGGGTCCGCCGCGGTCATGTCGGCTGCGACTCCCCGCCGTCCCCACCGCCGTCACTTCGACACTCACGACCATCGCTGCTCCTCCGGTTCGGGTTGTCCGTACCGGTAACCGCCCGACCCCCTTCTCGGTCACCGTCGAGGGGCCCGGGAAGGTGAACGGGGGCGGGGAAAGGCTGTTGGACAGGGGGAAAACCGAAGGGCCCGGGCGGCGCGCCCGGGCCCGTCAGACGGCTGCTCGGTCCTACAGGCCCGGCCCCGTCACCAGGTCGGCGCCCGGGACCGTCTGGAGGACGGGGGCGAGGACGCCCACCTGAGGCAGCTTGACGTCCGGCAGGCCGTAGTTGTCGGGGTTGGGGGCGGTGAGCGGGGCGTCCACGCTCAGGCCGGGGGCGAGGGTGCGCAGGTCGGACGCGGGGGCGTCGACGCCGACGTGGTCGAAGTCGTCGCCGAGGAGGTGCGGCAGCGGGGTGCGCAGGCCCGCGCCGGGCAGCGCGCCGCCGATCGGCACCTGCGGCAGCACCCGCTCCGGGATGAGCCGGCCCTCGACGTACTGCGGGCCCTCGGGCGCGCCCGGCGTCAGCAGCGGAAGCTCCGCGCCGAGCTTGGGCAGCTGCATGCCGAGGGAGTTCTCGACGCCCTCCAGCGGCACGGGGACCGGAACCGTGTCCACCGCGGCGGCGGGGGTCGCGGCGCCCACCGCGGCCGCGACGCCCGTGATGACGGCGGCAATGGTTCCTCGGGTGGTCGACTTCATCTCAGGTACGGTGCCTTTCGGGAATCGGGGTCCGGAGTCGGGAAGCTCAATGTCCGTACTCCGTAACGATTCCGGGCCGCGGACCAGCACAAGATTCCCCCGACTGCCGCAGTAATCGGACGTACGCCAATCAGCTCGTCCAGAAGTCCCACCAGCGCGTCAGGATCAGCATTCCGACGATTCCGAGGTGCAACACCGGTGGCACCCAGGTGAATTCGTCGAAGAAGGTCCTCAACCCGCCCGGCGCGGGCAGGAATCGGTGCCGTACGGCGAACGACGTCACGTACCAGAACAGGACGATCGTGGCGACCCACGCCAGACAGCACCACAGGCACAGGGCGTTGATCCGGTACAGCGACTCGAACTGGAGCCACGAGACGAACCCGACGCCGAACAGACAGCCGGCGTCGAAGGTCAGCCAGTACCAGCGGGGGAAGCGGGCGCCGGCCAGCAGGCTCACGCCGACGCAGATCACCACGGCGTAGGCGACCAGGCCCAGCATCGGGTTGGGGAACCCGAAGGCCGAGGCCTGGTCGCTCTTCATGACGCTGCCGCAGGAGACCACCGGGTTCAGACTGCACCCCGGCGTGAAGTCCGGGTCCTCCAGCAGCTTGAACTTGTCGAGGGTGATCACCCAGGCGGCCAGCAGCCCGGCGGCCCCCGTGATCACCAGCAGCACGGCGAACCCACGGCCACTGCCCGCGATCCGTTCCCCACGGCCATCGCCGGGGGTCCGTTCGCCACGACCGCCGCCCGGGGTCCATTCCCCACGACCGCCGCCCGAGGCCCGTTCCCCGCGGCCGCCGCCCGCGGTCCGCTCCATCAGCCGCGCAGGGTGCGGGGTGCCAGCACGATGTGTGCGGCCTCGTTCAGGGTCTGCTCGGCGCCCGCGAAGGCGGCCAGGGCCTCGGGGTCGACGGGCTTGCCGGGCTCGGCCTCAGGCCAGGGGCGGGTGGTGAACACGAAGTAGCAGAAGCCGCGTTCCTCGACGGCCGCGAGCCACTCCGGCGGCGGGACGCACTGGGCGCTGAAGCCCGGCATGGTCACGACGGCGGTGCCGGACTCGACGAGCAGGCTGACCGGGAGGCTGGGCCGCGCCTTGCCGTCGACCAGGTCGCCGCCGACCGGCAGGCCGTTGTTCTCCAGCAGTGCCTCCACGGCGGCCGTCGAGCCCTCCGGGCCGGTCGCGCCGTCCCCGAGGGAGTAGGCGAGGAGGTAGGGCATGTCGCCGTCGGGGGCTTCGCCGCTCCAGGCCATCACGACGAGCGTGCCCAGGTCGGGGGCGTTGAAGGGGCGGGTTTCGCTTGAGGTTGAGGTCACCGCGCGACCTTATCGACGCGTCGCCCGGCCTCCGGCCGCCTTCTCACCCGACCGGGGGAGCGCCCGCGCCCGCTCCACACGATCGAGGGAAGCGCCTCGAACGGGCTGACAGGACCGGCCCCTTGCGGTGGGCACCGGCCCTGACGGCGTGGAGGAAACCTCAGTGCTGGAGCGGAAGTCCGCCGAGCAGACCGCCCGAGTTCAGCGTGGTGGTCGCGCCCTTGACGGTGTTGAGCACGGAGTCCTTGTTCTCGGTGTCGAGCGCGTCCGACTGGTGCTGGAGCGGTGCCACGTCGGCGGGCTCGAGCCGGCCGCTGGTGAGCGTGTTCACAGCGCCGTTGAGGCTGGTGGGCGTGACGTCGGCGGTGTTGTAGGCGAACGCGGGCGCGGCGGCACCCGCGAGGGCCAGGGAACCGGCAACTACAGCGGCAGCCTTCAGGGACTTCATCGGTTTCCTTCCGTTCGGCGACTCACGTCACCGGGGCGAATGCGGACACCGTGCCCAACGATCTCCGCACCGAGGGGGAAACCCCGCGCGCAGTAATTGGGCTTTCATGAAAAAGCCGCCCTACGGCGTCGGCAGCGTGCTGGTCGGCAGGGTGCTCGTCGGCAGCGTGGGCAGGCTCGGCGCGCTCGGCAGGGCCGGCAGCCCCGGCAGGTCGGGCAGCGGCAGCTTCCCGCTCAGCAGCGTGGCAGCGAGGACGTTGACCAGGGCGGTCAGCACACCGGTGACGGCCGGGACGACCTGCGTCACGTCGCCGGAGGTGGCGGCCGCGAGCAGCGTGTCGACCGCCTTGCGGAGGCCGGCGAGCGCGTCGGCGACGAGGTCGGCCGGGAGCTTCGCGGACACCCCGGCCTTGGAGTCGTCACCGCTCTTGGCGAGCGAGGGGAGCGCGGGGGCCGCCGGGACCGCGGGGAGCGAGCCGGTCGGCAGCGAGCTCGTCGTCTGCGGCAGAGCCGGCCTCGCCGGTACGGCCGGTACAGCGGGCACCTCCGGTACAGCCGGTACAGCGGGCGCCTCCGGTACGGCCGGGACCGCCGGAGCAGCCGGGGCCGCCGCGCCGACCTTGTCGATCGCGGCCTTCACGGCGTCACCGAGCCTGGTCGCCTCCTCGGCCGAGAGCTGACCGTCGTCCGCCTTCAGTACGGCGTTCAGCAGATCGGTGACCGGGGTGAGCACGCCGCCGAGGTCGCCCAGGATCTGGACCTGGGCGAGCAGCCCGTCGGCGCCGGGGACGGGGGCGCGGGAGGCGGACCGGACGCTCTCGCGTGCCGACTGCGTCTCGGCCGCCACCGCGGCCGGCCCGGCGAGCCCCAGCAACAGGGCGCCGCAGAGGGCGGAGGAGGCGATACGCCGGACGGACAGACCACGCATGGGGGTGTTCCTTTCGATGCACGAGGATCTTGAACCCACCGTGGAAGCGCCCCTCGCGCTCTGCAACCGATCGAACACCGTCCGCTGTCACATCGGTCCCGTCAACCTGGCGTTCCTCCTGGTGAGACCCGCATCAAGCCGAGTTGACCGCTCGAACACCCGATCACCCGTACGGGGGACCGAGTCGGCGGGAAGGGGCCCGCACCGACGAGAACCGGCCGGGGGCCCGGGTTTGTGTAACCGGGGGCCCGCCCGCCAAGGGGATGAAGTCGACGTCAGTCGTTTTAGCACACGTTTCCCAACCCCGGGTTAAGCAGACCCAAA
>NZ_JBHUXV010000188.1:0-12952 GCF_042669125.1 Streptomyces sp. NPDC057253
GGGGGGGGGGGGCCCCGGGGGGGGGCGGGGGTCGCGGAAACGGGTCGCCCCGGCACCCATTTCGGGTGCCCGGGCGAGCGTACGGGCCGGTCAGCCGCCCTGGCTGCAGTAGTCGACCCAGCGGTGCGAGGAGATGTTGTTGTTGACGCTCTTCCCGAACTGCTCCAGGCCCTCGCCGTAGGTGAAGCGGTAGTTGCCCGTGGTGGTGTCCCACCAGCGGTCGCCCTGGCCGATGCAGGCGTGCGCGCCGCCGGCGTTGGGGGCGGTGTACAGGTCGACGGCGTCGAAGCCGCCCGCGTAGCCGTTGTTCCAGATGTCGGAGGTCAGGTTGCGGCAGCTGCCCCAGTCGTTGGAGTTGCCGGCCCACTTGCACTCCCGGCCACCGCCGTAGGGCTGGGTGTACACGTGCAGGTAGCCGTCCGCGGAGGCCAGCTGGGCGGACTTGGTCCCCTGGGAGCCCGACTCGGCGGCGCTGGCACCGGTGACCGGGGCGAAGAGGACGGCGACGGCCGCGGCGGAGGCGGCGAGGGTGAGGGCACGCTTGATGGACATGGGGTTCCTTCGTTTCGTGAGGGGTGGGTGGTGAGGGTGGTGCGACCACGGTCGGTGCCGTGGTGGTCTGTGGGGCCGCGGGCGCGGCTCAGCGGCCGCGGGTGACGATCGCTCGGGCCCGGGGCAGCGCCTCGCGCTTCAAGCGGTCGAGGTCGGCCGTCGGGCCGGGGTAGCGGCGGCGCAACTCGGTGCGGTACTCGGTGTCGAGGGACTTGGCCACGGCCGCCAGGTCACCGGCGCGGGCGCAGTCCGCCTCGGCCGAGGCGAGCCGTACCTCCTTCGTGTGCGGCCACGGCCTGTCGGGCCGGGTGGCCGCGGCGCGCGCCTCGGCGGGGCTCGGATACGGCTGCCCCTTCGCCTTCATGCAGCGCGCCCAGGGTGCTACGGCCGCCTTGTACCGCTTGTCGGCCAGCACCAGGCCGACGCGCATGCCGCCGAGGCTGTCGGTGACCCGGGTGGCCCGGAACCAGGCCGGCAGGTCCTTGTACAGCGTCCGCTCCGCCTCGGCCGCGCAGCCCTGGTCGCTGTGCGTGACCTGGATGCCGTTCGGGAGGCGGGCCGAAAGTCCCTTCGGCTCGGGCCCGTTGAGGGCGCTCACCAGGGCGGGCGCCCGGTCGGCCGGCATGGAGCGGAAGTAGCGCTGGTTCGGGTCGCGCAGGGCCTCCTGCTGCCGGGCGCGGTAGAGGTCGGTGCCGTAGCCGTGCCGGGCGGCCCAGGCCGGGTCGTCGACGACGTACGGGAACCGGGCCGCCCCGTCGGCCGCCGGCCGCTTCTCGACCCAGTACTCGTATCCGCGCTTCTCCATGCAGCTCTTGATCAGGAGCTGTTCGGCGAGGTGCAGGGTCTGCTCGGGGTCGTCGGAGACGTGCTGGGCGGTGCCGGGTGTGGCGCCGGTGCCGGTGTCCGTGCCGGGGACGGCTTCCGGGGAGGCCGACGTACGGTCCGCGCACCCCGTGAGCGTCGCCGCCAGCAGCGCGGCGGTCAGAAGGAGCAAGGTCCGGCGTGGCATCGGGCGACTCCCTGGGCGCGGTGGAAACGGCTTGTGCTTTCAGGCCGTTGACGCCTTCCACGTCCCTTCCGTATGCCTCGTGACGCAGAAGAATTTTCGTCGCGGGAAATTTCGGGGGGCCCTCATACGAGCGGCCCGCCGCAGCCGTCCCTCAGGTGAGCGGGGACTGCGCCCATCGGCGAAATCCGGCCAACCAGCGTCCTGCGGGGAAGTCGGCGCACGCAGGGGCTGTTCCTTCGCGGGGGCCTTGTCCGGGGCCCGAGCCGGGTTCATGAGCCGTTCGGATCCGGCCAGCGCGGCTGTGCGCGCGCCGTGCGGTGTCTGTGCCCGTCGATATCGTCGAACGCGTATCCGTGGGGTGGGCGGTGCGGCGATCGGGGGACCATGCTCCAGGTACGGCTACTGGGTCCGGTGGAGGTGTGGCAGGACGACCGGCGGGCCCCGCTCGGCGGGGTCAGACCACTCGCCGTGCTGTCCGCGCTCGTCGTCCACCTGGGCGAGGTCCTCTCCACGGAACGGCTCGTCGACTCCGTCTGGGATGAACAGGCCCCCGCGACCGCCAGCGCCCTCGTCGCCACCCATGTCTCCGCGGTCCGCCGCGCCCTGGCCCGGGTCGGCGCCGCGGAGGTGATCCGGACCCGGCCGCCGGGCTACGTCGCCGATCTCGACCCCGCCCAGGTCGACGCCCGCCGCTTCGAGGAACTCCTCGCGTCCGGCCGGTCCGAGGCCGCCCGGGGCCATGTCGAGGAGGCCGCCGAGCTGCTGTCCGAGGCGCTCGGACTGTGGCGCGGGCAGGAGGCCCTGGAGGGACTGGCCCAGTCGTTCGCCCGGATCGAGGCGGCCCGGCTGGCGGAACTGCGGCTGGTGGCCCAGGAGGAGTCCTTCGGGCTGCACCTTGAACTCGGCCGCGCCGACCGCACCATCGCGCCCCTGCTCGCGCATGTCGCCGCCCATCCCCTGCGGGAGCGGCCGCGCGGCCAGCTGATGACCGCGCTGTTCCGCACCGGCCGGGTCTCCGACGCCCTGCGCACCTACCAGGAGGGCCGCGAGGTGCTGCGGGAGGAGCTGGGCATAGACGCGGGACCGGAACTGCGGGCGCTGCACAAGGCGGTACTGACCAACGACCCGGCGCTGCTCGGTCCGGGGGGCAGGGGCACCGACGGTTCCCGGGCCGCCGAGGGGTTCGTGTCCGGTACGGGGCGGCGGTCTCAGGACGGCTCACGGCCCGGCGTCGGATCCGCCCGGCCCGGCGTCGGTGCCGCGCCGCCCGGCGCCGCCTCCGGGGCCGATGAGTCCCCGCGGTTCGGCACGGGCCTACGGTCGCACGAGTCCGCTCCGTTCGCCCGCGGCTCCCGGTCGCACGAGTCCGCTCCGTTCGAGTCCGGCCCCCGCTCGGACGACTCCGCCCCGTTCGCCCCCGGTTCCCGGGCCCCGGTCCGGGACGCGGCCGGTCCCGCGAGGGCCGGGCAGCAGACGGAGGAGCGCGCGGCGGGGAGTCGTACGGCGCCCGGTGTCGGCGGTCCCGGTGCGTCCGCGCGGCCCGCCCCCTCCCATCTCCCCCCGGACATAGCCGACTTCGTGGGCCGGGCGGACCAGATCGACTGGGCGGTCTCGCTGCTGGGCGGAGTCGACGACCCGGGCCGTACCGCCCCGCCCATCGGGGTGATCTCCGGACGCTCGGGGACCGGCAAGACCGCCCTCGCCGTGCACGTAGGCCACCGCACCGCCGAACTCTTCCCGGACGGCCGCCTGTTCGTGGACCTGCGGGCCGCCGACACCGCACCCCTCCAGCCCGCCGACGCCCTCGCCCGGCTGCTGCGTGCCATGGGCGCCGAACCGGAGACCCTGCCGAGCTCGGTCGAGGAGCTCACCGGCCTGTACCGCACGTACACCGGCCACCGCCGCATCCTGCTGATCCTCGACAACGCCGCCGGGGAGGCCCACGTACGACCCCTGCTGCCGCCCGGACCCGGCTCCGCCGTGCTCGTCACGAGCAGACGCCGGCTGGTGGCGCTGGAGGGCGCCGCGCACCTCGACCTGACCGTGCCCGACCAGGAAGAGGCGCTCGAACTCCTGCGACGGGTCGCCGGCGCGGACCGCACCAACGCCGAGCCGGAACAGACCGCCGAGATCGTCTCCCTGTGCGGACGGCTGCCGCTCGCCGTGCGCATCGCCGGGGCACGCCTCGCCGCCCGGCCGCACTGGGTACCCGGCCGGCTCGCCGCCCGACTGCGCGACGAACGGCTCAGACTCAACGAACTGCGCGCCGGGGACCTGGAGTTGCGCACCAGCCTCGAACTGGGCTACGCCGACCTCGACCCGCAGGAGCAGCGTGCCCTGCGCCGGCTCGCCCTGCTCGACCTGCCCGACTTCGCGGCCTGGATCGCCGCGCCCCTGCTGGACATCGGCACCGAGGAGGCCGAGGAGGCCGTCGAGCGGCTGGTGGACTGCCACTTCATCGACGTGATCGGCGTGGACGGCACCGGCCGCAACCGCTACCGCATCCACGACCTGGCCCGCGAACACGCCCGCGAGCGCTGTCTGTCGGAGGAGAGCGCCGAGGAGCGGTCGGCGGCCGTGCTGCGGCTCGTGGAGTGCTGGCTGGGGCTCGCCGAGAAGGCCGCGGCGCGCGGTCCCGGCGGCGCCGCACGCTACTTCCCCGAACCTGCCGCCGTACGGCCCGTCGACCCGCTGGACCCACGGGCCGAGGAGGAGCTGCTCGCCCGGCCCGCCGCCTGGTTCGCCGCCGAACAGGCCGGCCTGCTCGCCGCGGTGGACCACTGCGCCGACCACGGCCTGGACCGCGCCGCCCGGGACCTCGCCGGGGCGCTGATCGCCAGTTCCGTCGCCCTGTACAACCAGTTCGACGCCTGGTCCCGCTCGCACACCGCGGCGATGGCGGCGGTGCGCCGCAGCGGTGACCGCGAGGGCGAGGCGTGGCTGCACATCGGGCTGGGCCAACTGCGCTACGAACAGGACGAGTTCGAGGGGTCGTACGGCTACTTCCGGGACGCCCTGCGGCTGTTCGAGGCACTCGACGACGAGTCGCCGGGGACGGCTCAGGCGCTCGTCGGCATGGCCACGGCCCGGCGTGAACAGGCCTTCTTCCAGGAGGCGTTGGAGCTGCTCGACGCCGCGCTCGAGCGGTACGGACCGGACGGCGACCGCGGTGCCCGGGCCCAGGTGCTGTACGGCATCGGCTGTGTGCACCGGGAACAGGGTCGGGGGACGCAGGCCCGCGAGGCCCTTTCGCAGGCGCTGGAGCTGTACCGGGCCGAGGACGACCGGTTCGGTGCGGCGCTGACCGTGCGTTCGCTCGCCCTGTGCCATCGGGCGGAGGACGCGTGGGCGGCGGCGGAGGAGTTGCTGCGGGACGCGCTGCGGGGGTTCGAGGACCTCCACGACACGTTCGGCCTGATGTACACGGAGCAGTCGCTGGCGAAGGTGGAGCTGCGGCAGGGGCGGCTCGCCGAGGCGCGGGAGCGGCTCGAACGGTGTCTGGAGGTGGCCCGCGACCGGCAGGACCGGTTCGGGGAGGCGCTGGTGCTGCGGACGCTGGGGGAGTGGCATCTGGCGGCTGGGGACGCGGGTGTGGCGCGTGAGCCGTTGGAGCGGGCGATTGTTGGGTGGGAGGTGTTGCGGCTGCCCTTGTGGCGGGCGCGGACCTTGTGGGATCTGGCGGAGGTGTTCGAGGCCGTGGGGGAGGCGGGGGCGGCGTTGGATGCGCGGGCTGAAGCGGTGGTGGTTTTTCGGGAGTTGGGGGCCAGGGAGGCGGAGGAGCGGGGTGTTGGCGCCTAAGGGGGTGCCGCGTCAGGTTGTCGGGCGCGTGCGGGTTCGTCGGGGCTTGTCGCGCAGTTCCCCGCGCCCCTAGGTGGGTTGCAGAACCCTTGGTGTCTGCTTGCAGGCGTTCTGCAGAGCAATTGCAGAGGGCGCCGGGAGTCTGTTCCCGTGACCGACATCATTACGCTCGCCGATCCTCGGGTCGCCGCCGTCCGGCCGGACGAATGCGGTGAGCCGCTCGTCGATCTGCGGCTCGGCGGGCAGGTGCTGCTCGACGGCCGGCAGGCCGACGACGACGGCAGCTACGCGCATCTGCGGGCCGGCGCGCTGGAGCGGCTCGTGCGGGCGCAGCGGCTGCTGCCCGCCGGGATCCGGCTGCTGGTGGTGGAGGGGTACCGGCCGCCGGAGCTCCAGCGCCGCTACTTCGAGCAGTACGCGGCGACGCTGCGCAAGGACCACCCGGACGCGGGTCCCGAGCGGATCCGTGAGCTGGCGAGCGCGTACATCTCACCGCCGGAGGTCGCCCCGCACGTCAGCGGCGGCGCGGTCGACCTGACCCTGTGCGACCGCACGGGCCGGGAACTGCCGCTCGGCACCGAGGTGAACGCCACCCCGGAGGAGAGCGGCGGCGCCTGCCGCACCCACGCACCCGGCATCAGCGCCGAGGCGCGGGCGAACCGGGCCCTGCTCGGCCGCGTGCTCTCGGCGACCGGATTCGTCAACTACCCCACCGAGTGGTGGCACTGGTCGTACGGCGACCGGTACTGGGCCCTGCTGCGCCGGGTGCCGACCGCTCGCTACGGCCCCGCCGACCCACCCCGCCCGCCGGCCTGACCACCGGAGCGGGACAGCACAGCAAGCACACCGCAAGAGATCACCGCACGTGATCACCGCAAGGGGGAACGAGTGGACCACAGTCGCACCAGCTGTCCGCCACCGCCGCGTGAGGGCGACAACCGCATGAGCCCGGGGGACTTCGACACCTCCTTCACGGCCGACATGCCGCGCCTGCGAAGACGCCTGCTGGCGCTGACGGGCAATCCGCACGACGCCGACGACCTGCTCCAGGAGACCTATCTGCGGCTCTCCCGACGGGCCCGCGCCCAGAGCCTGACACGGCAGCAGCATCCGTACGCCTACACCTGCGCCGTCGCCCTCAACCTGCTGCGCGACTCCTGGCAGCACCCCTCCCGCCGCGAGCGCACCACCGACGAGCTCCCGGAGTCCGGCTGGGACGGCGGACTCGCCTCCTACGAGGCCTCCGCCACGGCGCTCGCGCTGCTCGGCGTGCTCTCCGAGAAGGAGGCCGCCGCGGTGATCCTCGTCGATCTGGAGGGGCTCACCCACGACACGGCCGGGGAGCGGCTCGGCACCCATCGCGGCACCGTCCAGCGCAACCGGCTGCGGGGCCTCGCCAAGATGCGCGCCGCGCTCCACAACTGACCCGGGCGGCACACCCTCACGGGGGTGGGGTGTGCCTCCCGGGTCAGTCCACGGCGTCACCGGCATCCCGCCGGCGCCACCCCGACGCTCGACGTCACCTCGACCTCACCTCGACGAAGGAAGAGTCCCTTGAAGACCATCAGCTCGCGCCGCCGGACCAGCGGCGCGATCCTGGGCGCCTCGGCCCTGGCCCTCACCGCGTTCTACTCCGCCCCGGCCCAGGCCGCCCCGGCCGCCGCGGACGCCGCCTGCGGGGTCCTCGCGCCCGGCGCCTCGGCCACCGCGCAGGCCGCCGTCGACGCGGCCTGTTCGCAGATCGGCGTCTGGTACAGCTGGGGCGGCGGCCACGCGGCCACGCCCGGCGCCAGCTACGGCTTCTACGACGGCTCCGACCCGGACAGCCTCCACGACGGCGAGCGCCTGGGCTTCGACTGCTCGGGCCTGATGCGCTACGCCTACTACCGGGCCACGGGCAAGGACCTGCTCAACGGCACGGCCGACGACCAGTTCCACACCTCGCAGGCCTCCGCCCGGTTCTCCGCCGGGCAGGGCACCGCCCCGCTGCTGCCGGGCGACCTGATGTTCTGGGGGAGCGGGCACATCCACCACGTGGCCATGTACCTGGGCAACGGCCAGATGGTGGAGGCGTACGAGTCGGGCACCCACATCCGCGTCACCTCGGTGCGCACCGGCGGCGACTACGCGGGCGCGGTCCGGATCAACGGCTCCGGCACCCCGATCCCGCCGCCCGCGAACGGCGGCACGGTCTTCGAGACCTGGGGCACCGGCGTGCGCACGCACCGCTCGCCGAGCGTGGGCTCGGCCGTCGTCGACACCTTCCCCGGGCCGACCCAGGTGTCCGTGCAGTGCCAGCAGCACGCGGAGACCGTGACCGCCGAGGGCTACACCAACGACGCGTGGTCCAAGCTCGCCGACGGCTCCTGGGTCACCAACATCTACATCAAGGGCCCGGCCTGGCTGCCCGGCATCCCGGACTGCGGCGGCAGCAGCACTCCGCCGCCGTCCGGTGGCAGCAAGGCGTTCCAGACCTGGGGCACGGGGGTGCGCACCCACAGCGAGCCCAACGTCAACGCCCGCGTGGTCGACTACTTCCCGCAGCCGACCACGGTCAACGTGGTCTGCCAGGCCCACGCCCAGACGGTGACGGCCGAGGGCTACACCAACGACGCCTGGGCGAAGCTCACCGACGGCTCGTGGATGACCGTCATCTACATCAAGGGCCCGGAGTGGCTCCCGGGCGTGGCCACCTGCTGATCCGACACCCCGCACCCGGGCCGGCCGCGCACAGGGCCGGTCCGGGCATGCCGGAGTCGGACCGTCGGTCAGCCCAGCGTCAGCGGGAAGGACACCGTGAACTCGGTCGAGCCGGGTGCGCTGACCAGTTCGATCGTGCCGCCGTGCGCCCGGACCAGGGAGTGCGCCACCGCGAGGCCCAGTCCGCTGCCGCCGCGGTCCCGGCTGCGGGCCTTGTCGACCCGGTAGAAGCGGTCGAAGACCCGCTCCTGGTCGGCGGCCGGGATGCCGGGGCCCGCGTCCGCGATCCGCACCCGCGCACTTCCGTCCCGCACCCGCACCCCGACCGACACCTCGGTGCCCGGCGGGGTGTGCACGGCCGCGTTGGTGAGGAGGTTGTCGAGGACCTGGCGGACCCGCTGCGGATCGAGCCGCAGCTTCAGGGCCTGCGGTCCCGGCGTCACCGTCAGCGGATGGTCCGGATGACTCGCGCGGAAGGCGTCGGCCGCGTGCTCGACCAGTTCCACCAGGTCCACCTCGGCGGGCCGCAGCGGGGTCTCGACCTCCGCCGCGTCCAGCCGGGCGAGCAGCAGCAGGTCGTCCAGGAGGAAGCCCATGCGGGCGGCCTCGGCGCGCAGCCGGGCCAGGTGCCGGTCACGCTCCTCGGGGGCGTTCGCGGCGGCGTACTGGAAGAGGTCCGCGTAGCCCCGTACGGACATCAGGGGTGTGCGCAGTTCGTGCGAGGCGTCCGCGACGAACCGGCGCAGCCGCTGCTCGGCCTCCGCGCGGACCGCGAGCGAGTCGTCGATGTGCTCCAGCATGGTGTTGAACGCCGTCCGCAGCTCCTCGACCTCCGGGCCGCCGCCCCGCTTGTCGGCGCGCAGCGGCAGCCGGGCCGCCGTCTCGGTGAGGTCGTGGGAGGCGATGCCGTGCGCGGTGTGCGCCATGTCGCTCAGCGGCTTCAGGCCGCGCCGCAGCAGCTTGCGGCCGATCAGCACGAGCACCAGCAGGGCCAGCCCGAAGGCCACGACCTGGACCGTGATCAGCCGCCGTACCGTGGCGTCGATGTCGTCCATGGGGGCCGCGCTGACCAGGACCACCCCGGGCTCCACCTCGCAGGCCCGCAGCCGGTACTCGCCCTGCCCCTGGAGGTGCTCGGTGGCCAGCACCTCGGTGTGGGCGACGGTCTGGGCCTTCGCGACGGCGGTGAACTCCCCGACGTCCTTGGGCAGGTCGGTGGGGTCCTCGGGCGTGCGCAGTTCGGGGGTGCCGTTGCGGACGTCGTACACCGCGTAGTACCAGCGGTAGTACTTCTTGCCGGCCAGCGTGCCGGACTCCGCGATGCTCTTGGACTGGGCGACCTGGGCCAGCGACAGCTGTTCGTTGAGCTGGGCCGACAGGTAGTCGCGCATGTACGTCGTCAGGGCCGTGCCGACCACGCCGAACACCAGCAGGGCCAGCGCCCCGAGCCCCAGGGCCAGCCGGGTGCCCAGGCGCATCCGCCGGTAGGCGGACGACAGCCGCCGGATCACTCCGCCGCCTGCCGGATCACGTACCCGAAGCCCCGCACGGTGTGGATCAGCGGCTCGCCCGTGTCGTCCAGCTTGCGGCGCAGCCGGCTGACGACCAGCTCGACCACGTTGGAGCGGCCGCCGAAGCCGTACTCCCACACATGGTCGAGGATCTGCGCCTTGGTCAGCACGGTCGGCGACTTGCGCATGAGGTACCGCAGCACCTCGTACTCGGTCGGGGTGAGCGTGAGCAGCTTCTCGCCGCGCCGGACCTCGCGGGTGTCCTCGTCCATCGTCAGGTCCGCGACCCGCAGCACCGAGCGCTGGAAGCCGGGCCCGGCGCTGCGCCGCAGCACGGTCCGCAGCCGGGCCATCAGCTCCTCGACGGCGAAGGGCTTGACCAGGTAGTCGTCGCCGCCCCGGGTCAGCCCGGCCACCCGGTCGGCGACCGCGTCCCGCGCGGTGAGGAACACCACCGGCACCATGGTCCCCGAGCGCCGCAGCCGGTCCAGGACCCCGAAGCCGTCGATGTCGGGCAGCATCAGGTCGAGCACCACGATGTCCGGGCGGAACTCCGCGGCGCGGCTCAGCGCCTCCTCACCGGAGTTCGCGGTCACCGCGTCCCAGCCCTCGTAGCGGGCGACCGTCGCCACGAGATCGGCGATCGGCGGGTCGTCGTCCACGACGAGAAGTCGTACTTTTTCCACCTGCTCATAGTGCTTCACAGCGGCCCGAAAGCCAGCGCCGGGTGGGCACCCAGATCAGATCGATAAGCTCTTGAAAGTTGTACGACAGCTGATCGACAGCTCCCGCCGGAGAAGCTCGGTAACCCAGGCCCCGATCAAGGAGCTGTGTCCCGTGACGACCGTCCAATCGCCCCCTGCGCCCCCCACGGCGATCAAACGCCCCAGGGTGGTGGCCCGCACCGGGCTCTACGCCGTGCTGGCCGCCAACGCGGCCGTGGTCGCCGTCTTCTTCGCCCAGGCCGGCTTCGCCTCCAACGCGCTGATCGTGCTCGGCCGCCTGACCGGTCTGTACGCGGCGCTCATCATGGCGTTCCAGCTGGTCCTGGTGGCCCGACTGCCCTGGCTCGACCGCCGTATCGGCATGGACCGGCTCACCTCCTGGCACCGCTGGACCGGCTTCGGCATCCTGTGGACGCTCCTCGCCCACGTCGTCTTCATCGCCTTCGGCTACGCCGAGGGCACCGACGTGGGCCCGATCGGCGAGGTCGTCGACCTCGCCGAGACCACCGAGGGCGTGCTCCGCGCGGTCGTCGCGTTCTTCCTGATCCTCGTGGTCGGCGCGGTCTCCGCCCGCTACGCCCGGCGCCGCCTCGCCTACGAGACCTGGCACTTCATCCACCTGTACACCTACGTCGCCGTGGTGCTGGCCTTCACCCACCAGGTCGCCGTCGGCACCACCTTCGCGTCCTCCTCCGTCGCCACCGGGTACTGGTACGGCGTCTGGGGTGTGGCACTGGGCTCGGTGGTCCTCGGGCGCGCGGTGCTCCCGCTGTGGCGCAACTGGCGCCACCAGTTCCGGGTCACCGCCGTCGTCCCCGAGAACGACAACGTGGTCTCGATCTACATCAGCGGCAAGGACCTCGACCAACTGCCCGCCCGCGCGGGCCAGTTCTTCCTGTGGCGCTTCCTGACCGCCGACCGCTGGTGGCAGGCCAACCCCTTCTCGCTGTCCGCCGCCCCCGACGGCAGGACGCTGCGCCTGACCGCCAAGGCGGCCGGCGAGGGCAGCGCGGCCCTGCGCCACGTCAAGGTCGGCACCCGCGTCTTCGCCGAGGGCCCCTACGGCGCCTTCACCGCCCTGCACCGCACCCGGCCCGAGTCCGTGCTCATCGCCGGCGGCGTCGGCGTCACCCCGATCCGGGCGCTCCTGGAGGAGATCCAGGGCCACGCCGTGGTCATCTACCGCGTCGGCTCCGACCAGGACGCCGTCCTCTACGACGAGCTGCGCGACCTCGCGCTCGCCAAGGACGCCGAACTCCACCTGGTCACCGGACCGCCGGTGCCCGACAAGCTGGCGGCGGCCGAGCTGGCCCGGCTGGTGCCGGACATCGCCGAGCGGGACGTCTTCCTGTGCGGGCCGCCCCCGATGATGAACGCCGTGCTGGGCAGCCTGCGGGAGCTGAACGTGCCCAAGGCGCAGACCCACTTCGAGCGCTTCAGCCTGGCGGGATGAGGAAGAGACCGTGAAACGAGCCATACCTGTCGTCGTCCTGAGCATCGCGGGCCTGGTGCCCGTGTGGCTGTACCAGCCCTCGGCCGGCTCCTCCACCGTCCAGGCCACCACGCCGACGCCGTCCTCGACGTCGTCCACGTCCGCTGGGTCCTCCGGCGGGAACGTCGTCACGAGCTCGACGATCACCACCGACAAGGGCCCGGTCCAGCTCCAGGTCACCTTCGACGGCACGAAGATCACGGCCGTGAAGATGCTCCAGCAGCCGAACCATCCGCAGACGACGGCCGCGGTGCCGAAGCTGATCGCGGAGACCCTGGAGGCGCAGAGCGCGGACATCGACACCGTGTCCGGCGCGACCATCACCAGCGAGGCGTACAAGCAGTCCCTCCAGGCCACGATCGACGAGAACGCGAAGACGGCGTCGGCGTCCCCTTCGGCATCGGCATCGGCGTCGGTTTCGGCCTCTGCGTCGGCCACCGAGGAGTCGTCCCGGACCGTGGACGGCACCGCGGTCGACACCGACAAGGGCACCGTCCAGGTCCAGGTGACCTTCGAGGGCGACAAGATCACCGCCGTGCAGATGCTCCAGCAGCCGAACCATCCGCAGACGACGGCCGCGGTGCCGAAGCTGATCGCGGAGACCCTGGAGGCGCAGAGCGCGGACATCGACACGGTGTCCGGTGCCACCATCACCAGCGACGGCTACAAGGAGTCCCTCCAGGCCGCGATCGACGCGAAGGGCTGAGAGACCGACCATGCTGCACCGCGTCGAACACGTCATGGGCTTCCCCGTCTCGCTGCGGGTCGACGACGAGCACGTCCCCGAGTCGGCCGCGGACGCGGTCTTCGCGTGGCTGCGTGAGGTCGACGCACGGTTCAGCCCGTTCAAGGAGGACAGCGAGGTGTCGCGGTACGACCGCGCCGAGCTGACCTCCGACGCGCTGAGCCCCGACCTGCGCGAGATCCTCGCCCTGTGCGAGCACTACCGTCTCGCCACCGGCGGCGCCTTCGACGTACGGCTGCCCGGGCGCGGTCTGGACCCCTGTGCCGTGGTCAAGGGCTGGTCGGTGCAGCGGGCGGCGGAGCTGCTGAAGCAGGCCGGCGCCTCCCGCCTCGTCCTCAACGCCGGCGGTGACGTGGTCACCGCCGGCGGCCCCTGGCGGGTGGGCGTACGGCACCCCGACCACGCCGACCAGCTGTGCAC
>NZ_JBHUXV010000189.1:0-12849 GCF_042669125.1 Streptomyces sp. NPDC057253
GGCCGGGACCGCCCCCTCACTCATGCCTCAGACCCCTCTGCGCGGACCGGGCGGCAGCGCCGCCGGGACGTGGTGCATCCCGGTGTGCTGCTGCCCGATGTGTCCCACCCGCTGCCACTGCGACTGCTGACGGGCACTGAACGCCCCCGCGCTGTAGGCGCTGTACGAGCTGCTGAACGAGCCCGAGGCGTGCGGGCTGTTCCCGAACGCGGTGAAGCCCAGCTCCTCCTCGCCGCTGCGGTCACCCGGCAGCGAACGGAAGGTCTTGACGTACTCGGAGTAGAGCGCGTCGTAGATCGGCGTGGCCGATGGTCCGCCGGAGAACCGGCGCGGAGCGTCGTATGGGTGCACGTATGTCCAAACGACCGCGGGACTTCAGGGATGCGGGTGCGTGATCAGGGGTGCCTTCACGTCCCCGCCAGCGGCATCGCGGCGGCCACCAACTTGCCGTTGGCGGCGGCCTTGTCGAGGGCGTCCCGCAGCAGGTCCTCACGCGGCTGGCGCCCGATCGAGCCCACCGGGGCGGCGAACATCAGCACCTGCTGGTGCTTGTTCGCGGCGGCCCGCCAGCCCTCGGTGACCTGGAGCGGCTGGTGCGCCTGCCACCAGGCCACCGGCTGGCCGCCGTTCGCCGACGGCTGGAGCACCGCGTGCAGCTGGCCCACCGCCAGCAGCACCGACCAGCCGTGCAGCACCGACGGCACCGACTCGATCGCCGTCAGCGGCATGAACCCCTGCTCGATCAGCAGCGGCAGGAAGTCGTCACCGAGTCCCGTGCCGCCCGGCCGCACGATCGGCCCGGTCGGCTCCACGACCAGCGCCGGGTGCAACTCCCCGGCGATCAGGACCAGTCCGCTGGTCACCCCGAGCACCGCCTGCTCGGGTACGACCTTGTCCGGGTCCAGGTCGACGGTGTCACCGGTGATGGACTTCACCGCGCCCTGGAGCTGCTCCTCGGTGACCTGGACGACCTGGGAGGGCAGGCAGGTGGCGTGGGCGAAGGCCAGGACGGCGGTCTCGTCGCCGATGAACAGGACGGTGCTGGTGCGCTCCTGTTCGGAGTCGCCCTGGGTGCGGCAGGACGTGCAGTCGTAGCTGCCGGGGGCGTTCTCTCCGGCGAGCAGCCGGTCGGCTTCTTCGTCGCCGATCTCGGCACGTACCTCGTCGCTGACGTCGAGCATGCGCGGCACGGGTGGCTCCCTCGGGATGTGGTGCTCGGGCGGGTCCCGGGCTCATGAAGAAGACAACGGCCGATCTGTGGCGGGAGTCACGCCCCAGGGCGAACGGAATCGAACCATCCACCGCACAGGGTCACCACGGGTGCGGAATCGGGCACTCAGTGTCAAGTGGAGGGAAAGGCAAGGGAGTTGGTTGCGTGAACTGAGTCACAGATCGATAACGCACTCGGTCGACAAATCAGGAAATCAGCGAATGAAGTGGGTGTCCGGAAATCGACGATACCTCTGGTAACGGCGAACTGGCCTGGAATGACAAGGAATTGGTTGATGCCGACCGGTCGCCCTCTCTACATTCCTCCGCCGTGTGCAGCGAGCACCGCCCGGGAACGTCCGCCGACACAACAAGCCGGCTCTTCGCACCATCTTCGGCGGACGGGGCGGGAGCGCGACCACCCGGCCCCTGTGCCGGGAGCGCGCCCCGCCTTGGGGGACCCCGGGTTGTTCGAGAGGGATCCACATGTCCGAATGTGCCGATACCACGCGCGGCAGCGCTCGTAAGACCCGGACCACCGCGGCTCTCGCCGGGGCCGCCCTGCTCGCCCCCCTCGGACTGCTGGCCGCGGCCGGCAACTCCGTGGCGGCGGACGGCGGGGTGTGGGACCGCATCGCCCAGTGCGAGAGCGGCGGGAACTGGCACATCAACACCGGCAACGGCTACTACGGAGGACTCCAGTTCTCCGCCGGCACCTGGCGCGCGTACGGCGGTACGGCCTACGCGCCCACCGCCGACCAGGCCTCCAAGTCCGCGCAGATCGCCGTGGCCACCAAGGTCCAGCGTGCCCAGGGGTGGGGCGCCTGGCCGACCTGCTCGGCCCGGGCCGGGGCGTACGGCAGCGCGCCCGCCGCGTCCTCCGGCTCGGCCAAGGGCTCGTCCTCGACCAAGGCCGCTCCCTCCAAGCCGGCGAAGACGCCGACCCGTTCGGAGGGCCACACCAACCGCAGCGCGTCCCGCGGCGACTACACCGTCCGCTCGGGCGACACGCTCAGCAAGGTTGCCGCCCGGCACGGAACCACCTGGCAGCGGCTCTACGCCAGCAACAAGGCCGTCATCGGCGCCGATCCCGACCTGATCGTGCCCGGGCAACGCCTCGAGATCTGAGGGCTGCGTCCTGTTGGGTACGGGCCCCGTCCGGTTCTCCGACCGGGCGGGGCCTCTGGGTGCACAGGGGTACCGGGCAGGCTCACCCCGGTCGCAGTTCCGCCGCCTCGCCGGCGAACACGACCGCGCCGCGCCGCAGTTCGTACACGATCGCCGGCCGGCCGAGCAGCGCGGGCGGCAGTCTCTGTTCGGCCACCACCACGCACGCGTCGAGCGCGGCGAGGAGTTCGTACGTGCGGGTCGCCACCGTCGGGGACATGCCCTGGGCGGGTTCGTCGACGAGGACCACGCGGGGGCGTGCGAGCAGGGCCCGGGAGATCGCGAGCATGCGCTGCTCGCCGCCGGAGAGGGTGCCGGCGCGGCGGGGGAGCAGCGGGGCCAGCTGGGGGTAGGCGTCCAGGGCCGGGGCGTGGGCGGACGCGGCGAGTTCGAGGTTCTCGCGGACGGTGAGCGAACCGAACACCGCCTGGCGCTCGGGGACCAGGCACAGTCCGCGGCGGGCCCGCTCGTACGCCGGTACGCGCGTCACGTCGGTGCCGTCCCACACCACGCTGCCGTCGGTGAGCGGCACGGTTCCGGCCAGGGCCCGCAGCGTCGTCGTACGGCCGGAGCCGTTGCGGCCCAGCAGGACGGTGAGGCCGGGGCCGGGGGCGACGAGCGTGACGCCGTGCAGGGCCTCCAACGGGCCGTAGCGCACGCGCGCGTGGTGGAGGGAGACGGACGTCTTTGTCTTCGCTGTTCTCGCTGTCATACGGCGGTCTCCCGGGCGTCGAGCGTGTCCAGTACGTGGGCCGGGGGGCCGGAGGCGATGATGCGGCCCGCGGTCATGACGTGCACGACGTCCGCGAGGTCGGCGACCAGGTCGAGGTCGTGTTCGACGACCAGGAGGGCGGTGCCGTCCGCCGCGAGGGCCTTCAGGACGCGGGCCAGGGCGGTCACCTCGGCGGTGTCCAGGCCGGCGGCGGGTTCGTCGAGGAGGAGGACGCTCGGGGTGCCGGCGAGGGCTCTGGCGAGTTCGACTCGGCGGAGGGTGCCGGTGGGGAGGGCGGCGGCGGGGGCGTTGCGCAGGGGGCCGTCGAGGGTGAGCAGCCTGAGGGCGCGGTCTGCTGCCTCGGGGTCTTTGATGTGGCCCTGTTCTGCGCCTACCTGGATGTTTTCGGTGACGGTCAGGGTGGGGAAGACGGCGAGTTGCTGGAAGGTGCGGGCGATGCCGAGGCGGGTGCGGGTGTGGGGGGACAGGGGGGTGATGTTCCTGTCGTGGAAGCGGACCTGGCCTTGGGTGGGGCGGACTGTTCCTGCCAGGCAGTGGAAGAGGGTGCTCTTTCCGGCTCCGTTGGGGCCGATGATCGCGGTGATCTTTCCTGGGGGGATGGTCAGGTCGACTCCGGCGAGGGCGGTGAAGCCGTCGTAGCGGGCGTGGAGGTCGTGGGCGGTGAGGACTCCCCGGCCTGCGGCCGGGTTCGCCTTGGTGTTCCCACCCGCACCACCCGTGCGGCTTTCGTGGCCGGGTGCGGGTGGCCCCTGTGGGGGTGGGGCGCCGTCGGCGGGTGCGGGTGCGGGTGCGGGTGCGGGGGCGTGGTGGGGGGTGGGTACGGCGTCGGGGGGCGGGGCGGGTGCGCCTGCGGGTGCGGGTGCGGGTGCGGGTGACCGTGCCGGTCCTGATGCCGGTGCCGGTGTGGGGGCATCGCTCGGGGTGAGGGTGGCGGTGCTGGTTGGGGTGGATCCGGAGCGGGGTGCAGCGGCGGGTGCGTCGGCCCCTGTGGGCGCCGTTGGCTCTGCTGGCGCGCGGAGTGTTGGCTGGAGGCGTTGTCTCACCTGGGTGCCCAGGGGGGTCAGGGCCGTCGGGCGGGGTGGTTTCAGACGTGCCGTCAGTGTTCGCAGGGCCTCGTACGGGCCGCCGGGGAAGCGGCCCACCAGGACCGCCAGTACGCCGATCAGGGCCGCCGCCACCCCGCCGCGTGCCCCGGCGTCCAGGCCGACCAGCAGGGCCGCCGCGCCCAGGGCGCCCAGGGTGCTGTCGGCGCCCAGGACCACCACCGCCGCGAACCAGAGGAGGCTGCGGACGGGGTCGTAGGCGCCGGGGTCGAAGGCGCGCAGGCCCATCGCGAGCATTCCGCCGCCCAGGGCGGCCAGGGCGGCACCCGCCACGAAGGCCAGGAGCTTCAGGGAGGGGACCCTGACGCCCGCCGCCGACGCGCCCTGCTCGTGGTCGCGCAGGGCGGCCAGGGCCCTGCCCGTGCGGCCCCTGCGCAGGGCGCGGGTCGTCAGCAGGGCCAGGGTCAGCAGGGCCAGCTCCAGGACGTAGTAAGCGCGGTCGCCGTCGAAGCCCTCGGGGCGGTCCAGGGAGAGGCCGGACGTGGCGTACGGCTGGGCGAAGACGAAGCGGCTCACCGCGACGCCGACCGCGAAGGTCGCGAGGGCCAGCGCCAGGCCCCGGCGGGTGATCGCGGGCCAGCCGGTCAGCAGGCCCAGGGGAGCCACCAGGAGCACCGCCAGCGCCAGGGCCGCCAGTTCCGGCAGGCGGGGCAGGCCGGGGAAGCGGCCCGCGGCGAGCAGGGCCGTGAACAGGGCTCCCAGGCCCGCGTAGGCCGCCTGTCCGAGCGAGATCTGGCCGCCCCGGCCCGTCACCACCACCAGCGACAGCAGGACCACACCCAGCGCCGGCACCTGCACCGACGTGTGCAGGTCCGAGCCCGCGAAGCCCAGCGGGAGCAGGAACAGCACGGCCGCCACGATCCAGGCGCCCTGAGGCGTCGGCACGCGCGCGGTGGCCGTACGCGGCAGCGCGTCGCGGGTCCCGACGCGGGGGAGCGCCAGCGAGGCGATCAGCAGGGCCACGACGAAGAGGTTCGCGCCGACCGCCTGGAGCAGCGGCTCGCCCCAGCCCGAGGGGTGCAGCCTCGTCAACTGGCTCTGGGCGACCCCGATGACCAGCGCCACCAGGACGGCCACCGGCAGACTCCGCATCCGTGCCGCCACGGCGACCGCCACCACCTCCATGACGAGCAGGGGGAGGCCGTACGGGTCCAGCCGGACGTAGGGCGCCAGCAACACCCCCGTCAGGCCCGCCGTGAACGCCCCGAACGCCCAGCCGGCCGCCGCCACCCGGTCGGCGTCGATCCCGCCGAGCACGGCCAGCTGCCGGTCGTCCACGACGGCCCGCAGCTCCCGTCCGAAGCGGGTCCCGCGGATCACGGCGCCCACGCCCACGGCCAGCACCAGGACCACCGCCAGCTGCCCCCACGGGTCCGCCGACACCAGCTCGGGGGCGTCGTCCCGGGCGCCCTGGCCCCACAGCAGCGCGGCCCCGCCCACGAGCAGCACGAACACCCCGATGGAGGCCACCAGGGTCTGGGCCGGATCGCCGCCCAGCACGGACAGCGGCCGGAAGGCGAAACGCTCCAGCACCACACCCAGGGCCGGGGCCAGCACCAGGAGCGTCAGCACCGCCCCGGCCCACAGCGGCCAGCCCCACTCCACCACGCACTGCCGCAGCGCGTACGCGCACACCATCGCGATCGCCCCGTGCGCGAAGTTCAGCACCCCGGTCGCCCGGTACGTCACGATCAGGCCGACCCCGGTGAGCGCGGCCGCGCTGCCGACCGACAGACCGGCGAGGGTGAGGTCCCAGGTCAGCGAGGACATCAGTCGGTTTCTTCGACGGGCTCGCAGATCGGGCAGGGGCCCAGCTCGCCGCTCGCCAGGAGTTTGGCGTCCACCGGGATCGCCTCCACCTTCCCGGACACCAGCGGGCAGTCCGCGCGGTGCCAGAGCGTGCCGCCGGGGACCATCAGCAGGTCCCCGCTGACCGCCAGGGGCGCGCCGGCCGCCGCGGTGGACTCCTCCGCCGCCGCGGGCTCCGCGGCGACCAGAAGGCCGTACAGCTCCTCCACGCGCGCGGCGGCGAGCGCGCCCCGGCCGTGGGTGAGCAGGACCGCCCCGGCGACGATCAGCGCGGCGCCGGGCACCGTGCAGGAGGCGAGGTACGGCAGCTGCCGCTCGGCCCAGCGCTCGCCCGAGACGCCGTACCAGCCGAGGACGCACAGCACCGCGCCCGCGGCGAGCGCGGCCCAGCCGGCCCACAGGACGGGGTGCACGGTCCGCAGTCGGGCTGTCCGCATCTCTGGCTCCCACATGTCGCGTGCCTGACGCTGTGCAAGTCCGCCAATCGCTTGCACTATGCCTTCTTGAAGCTGACCCTGAAAGCACCGGGCGCACATGGCCCGGACCGACACCCGGTGGTGAGCCAGATGGTTCTCGGGAGCGACCGCACGTGGGGGAACGGCAGCCGGGGGCTGGTGGCGGGATTCGTCCTCGCCGTGGCCCTCACGGCGTGCAGCGACGACAGCGGCGGCGGCAGCGAGAGCCCGCCGCCGACGCCTTCCGTGGAACAGCCCGCGACGTCCGCGGCCCCCTCGACCGGCGGACCCGCCGACGCGGCGGCCGCCCGGAGCGAGATCAGGACGAACTGGGAGAAGTTCTTCGACCCGAAGACCTCCACCAAGGACAAGCAGGCGGTTCTGGAGGACGGCGACAAGATGGGGCCGGTACTCCAGGCCTTCAGCGGTGACCAGCGCGGCGGGCAGGTGAAGGCGCAGGTCACCCAGGTGGACTTCACGAAACCGGACCAGGCGACCGTGACGTACACCCTCCTCCTGAACGGTGCCACCGCCCTGCCGAAGGCCTCGGGTACGGCGGTCGAGGAGGACGGCACCTGGAAGGTGTCGGTCAACACCCTGTGCGCGCTGGTGCAGTTGAGCGGCAATGCCACGGCGTCGGCGCTGCCGGGCTGCTGAGGCCGCCCTCGCGGTCCTGCTGCTCGTCCTGGGCACGGCGTGCGGCAGCCGGCTGCCGGAGAGCGACTTCGAGCACCGGGAACGCGCCGGCCCCGCCCGGGACACCGGCCCGATCCGCGTCGGCATCGTGACCAGCGCCACCAGCCCGGTGGGCGGGGACACCTTCACCGGCCCGCGCGACGGGGCCAAGGCGTACTTCGCGCGCCTCAACGCGCGCGGGGGCGTCGACGGCCGCCGGATCGAGGTGCGCGAGTGCGACGACGGCGGCAGCGGCGTCGGCAACAACACCTGTGTGCACCGGCTGATCGACGAGGACAAGGTGGTCGCCCTGGTCGCGACCACCGCCCTCGACTACGCGGGCGCCTCCCGCGTCTCCCACGCGCGCGTGCCCGACATCGGCGGCCAGCCCATCGGCCCCGCCTACGACACCTGGCCGCACCTCTACGGCATCTACGGCAGCCTCGCGCCCCGCTCCGGCACCACCGGCTGGGACGGCAGGCAGTACGGCGGCACCGAGGTCTACCGCTACTTCAAGCGCGAGCAGGGGGCCCGTACGGCGGCTGTCGTGTCGTACAACCAGGCCGCCTCGGCCGCCTACGCCGAGCTCGTGGAGCAGGGGCTGCGGGCCGAGGGCTACAAGGTGGTCACCGAGCAGGTCGACTTCGCGCTGCCCAACTTCCGTGCCGTGGCGGCCGATCTGAAGGAGCAGGGCGTCGACCTGGTCTTCGACGCCGTCGACAGCCATGGCAACGCCCAGCTGTGCGAGGCGATGGACCAGGCGGGCGTCGACGTCACCGCCAAGGTCACCACCGTGCAGAGCTGGACCTCCACCGTCCCCGACGACTACAAGGACGCCCCGCGCTGCCGCAACGCCCTGTGGGCGACCGGGTCCAGCCGGAACTTCGAGGACACCGGCAGCGCGGCGGTACGTGCCTTCAGGGACGCCACGAAGGGCCTCGGGACGCACTCCCAGTGGCAGCTGGAGGGCTGGGCGGCCGCGATGTGGTTCACGGACGCGGCGAAGTCCTGCATGGAGCAGGGCATCACGCGCGCGTGCGTCGACGCGTACATGAACCGCAGCCAGGGCTACACCGCGGACGGCCTGCTCGTCCCTGTCCGGTTCGAGCGCCTGCCCGAGCCGCCGAAGCACCGCGAGACCTGCCTCTCGGTGGCCCGCTGGAAGGACGGCCGCGGCTGGGTCACCCAGGGCGACATGAACGACACCTGCTTCGACGTTCCGCAACTGTCCTACCAGCAGTGACCTGTCGGTGTCCCTCAGCGCAGTGCGCCGAAGAACTCCCTGACGTCACCGGACAGCAACTCCGGGACCTCCAGGGCCGCGAAGTGGCCGCCGCGGTCGAACTCCGTCCAGCGCACGACGGTGTTGGCCTGCTCGGCCCAGCGCCGGATCGCCACGTCCTCGCCGAAGTTGGCCACCGCGGTCGGCACCCCGGAGGTCGCCGTCGGGAACCAGTCCGGCACATGGCTGTTCTCGTAGTACATGCGGGCCGCGGAACCGGCCGTGCCGGTCAGCCAGTACAGCATCACGTTGGTGAGCAGGGTGTCCCGGTCGATCGCGTCCTCCGGCAGCGCGGCCGAGGAGTGCGTCCACGCCTGGAACTTCTCCATGATCCACGCAAGTTGGCCCACCGGCGAGTCGGTCAAGGCGTAGGAGAGGGTCTGCGGGCGGGTCGACTGGAGGACGTTGTAGCCGAAGCCGTCCGTCGTGAAGTCGGCGATGCTCGTGAGGCTCCTCAGCTCGCGGTCGGTCAGCCCCTGGCGGGCCTCCTCGTCGACCGGGCCGAGCGGGATGAAGCCCACCGAGGCGGCGTTCACATGAACGCCGACGACGGACTCGGGGGCGAGGCGGGCCAGCGCGGGGGAGATCAGCGCGCCGAGGTCGCCGCCCTGGGCGCCGTACCGCTCGTAGCCCAGCCTGCGCATGAGCTCCGCCCAGGCGCGGGCGACCCGGTTGACGTTCCAGCCCTTGTCACGGGTGGGTCCGGAGAAGCCGAAGCCCGGGATGGAGGGGATCACCAGGTGGAAGTCCTCGCTCAGGGAGCCGATCACGCCGAGGAACTCCACGATCGACCCCGGCCAGCCGTGCGTCAGGATCAGCGGGAGCGCGTCCTTGCGGGCGGAGCGGAGGTGCAGGAAGTGCACCCGGGCGCCGTCGATCTCGGTGACGTACTGCGGGAGTTCGTTCAGGGCGGCCTCGTGCTTGCGCCAGTCGTAGGCGCCCCGCCAGTACCCGGCGAGATCGCGGAGATACGGCAGGGAGGCGCCGTACTCCCAGCCCGCGTCCGGCAGTTCGTCCGGCCAGCGGGTGAGGTCCAGGCGGGTGTGCAGGTCGTCGAGCTGGGCCTGCGGGATGTCGATCCGGTGGCTGTGCACGCTGTTGTCTGCCATGAGTCCAAGGTAGGAGGGCTTGCGGACAGCTACTGTCCGCAATGACTGGCAGACTCGGCTTCATGTTGGAGACCTCGGCACGACTGCTGCGCCTGCTCTCGCTCCTCCAGGCCCACCGCGACTGGTCCGGCGCCGACCTCGCCGACCGCCTCGGTGTCACCCCGCGCACCGTGCGCCGGGACGTGGACCGGCTGCGCGAGCTGGGCTACCCCGTCAACGCCAGCCCCGGCACCGGCGGCGGCTACCAGCTGGGCGCGGGCGCCGAGCTGCCCCCGCTGCTCCTGGACGACGACGAGGCCGTCGCGGTCGCCGTCGGTCTGCGCACCGCCGCCGGACAGGGCATCGAGGGCATCGGCGAGACCTCGGTACGGGCCCTCGCCAAGCTGGAGCAGGTCCTGCCGAGCCGGCTGCGCCGCCGGGTGGGCGCCCTGAACGCCGTCACCGTGCCCATGCTGCGCGGTCCCCAGCCCTCCGCCGTCGACCCGGCCGTCCTCACCGAGCTCGCCCACCTCTGCCGGGACGCCGAGCGGCTGCGCTTCGAGTACCGCGACCACGGGGGCGCGGCCAGCCGCCGTACCGTCGAACCGCACCGCCTGGTGTGCAGCGAGCGGCGCTGGTACCTCGTCGCCTGGGACCTCGACCGCGACGACTGGCGGACCTTCCGCGTCGACCGGATCACCCCGAAGCCGCCGCACGGCCCCCGCTTCACCCCGCGCACCCCGCCCGCCGCCGACCTCGCCGCCTATGTGTCGCGAGGCGTCTCCACGCGCGCGTACGCCTCACACGCGGTCGTACGGCTGCTGGTGCCGGTCGAGGAGGCCGCCGAGAAGATCTCGCCGAGCGCCGGGGTGCTGGAGGCGGAGGGGCCCGGCAGCTGCGTCCTGCGCACCGGGGCCGCCAGTCTCGACGTCATGGTGATCCATGTGGTGCTGACCGGCTTCGAGTTCGAGGTGATCGAGCCCGCCGAGCTGACCGAGGCGATCAGGACGGTTCGTGACCGGCTCGCTCGCTCGCTTGCTCGCTCTTCGGCTCGGGCTGCGGAGCCAGGGCCGCGTACTCCGGATGGTGCAGGTCGAACGCCGGGGACTCGGAACGGATCCGCGGCAGCGTCGTGAAGTTGTGCCGCGGCGGTGGGCAGGAGGTCGCCCACTCCAGGGAGCGGCCGAAGCCCCAGGGGTCGTCGACCTCGACCGGCACGCCGTACTTCGTGGTCTTCCAGATGTTGTAGAGGAACGGCAGCGTCGACATGCCGAGCAGGAACGCGCCGATCGTCGAGACCGTGTTCAGGGCGGTGAAGCCGTCCGCGGCGAGGTAGTCCGCGTACCGGCGCGGCATGCCCTCCGCGCCCAGCCAGTGCTGCACCAGGAACGTGGTGTGGAAGCCCACGAACAGCGTCCAGAAGTGGATCTTGCCGAGCCGCTCGTCGAGCAGCTTCCCGGTGAACTTGGGCCACCAGAAGTAGAAGCCCGCGAAGATCGCGAAGACGACCGTGCCGAAGACGACGTAGTGGAAGTGCGCCACCACGAAGTAGGTGTCCGACACATGGAAGTCCAGCGGGGGCGAGGCCAGCAGCACCCCGGTCAGACCGCCGAACAGGAACGTCACCAGGAAGCCGGTCGCCCAGAGCATCGGGGTCTCGAAGGACAGCGAGCCCTTGATCATCGTCCCGGTCCAGTTGAAGAACTTCACGCCCGTCGGGACCGCGATCAGGAAGCTCAGGAAGGAGAAGAAGGGGAGCAACACCGCTCCGGTGACGAACATGTGGTGCGCCCACACCACGACCGAGAGACCGGTGATCGACATCGTGGCCGCGACCAGCGTCAGATAGCCGAAGATCGGCTTGCGGCTGAAGACCGGGATGATCTCCGTGATGATCCCGAAGAACGGCAGCGCGATGATGTAGACCTCGGGATGTCCGAAGAACCAGAACAGGTGCTGCCACAGCAGCGCCCCGCCGTTGCCCGCCTCGAAGACCTGCGAGCCGAAGCGCCGGTCCGCCTCCAGGACCAGCAGGGCGGCCGCGAGCACCGGGAACGCCAGCAGGATCAGGATCGACGTGAACAGGGTGTTCCAGGTGAAGATCGGCATCCGGAACATCGTCATGCCGGGCGCGCGCATCCCGATGATCGTGGTGATGAAGTTGACCGCGCCCAGGATCGTGCCGAAGCCGGCCAGCGCCAGGCCCATGATCCACAGGTCGGGACCGACGCCCGGGGAGTGCACGGAGTTGTTGAGCGGTGCGTAGGCGAACCAGCCGAAGGCGGCGGGGCCGGTCGGGACGAGCAGCGAACCGAGCACGATCAGACCGCCGAACAGGAAGAACCAGTACGACAGCATGTTCAGCCGCGGGAAGGCCACGTCCGGGGCGCCGATCTGGAGCGGCATCAGCTCGTTGGCGAAGCCCGCGAAGCTCGGGGTCGCGAACAGCAGCAGCATGATCGTGCCGTGCATGGTGAACAGCTGGTTGTACTGCTGGTTGTCCATGATCTGGAGCCCGGGGCGGGCGAGTTCGGCGCGCATCAGCAGGGCCATCACCCCGCCGACCAGGAAGAACACGAACGACGTGATCAGATAGAGGTGACCGATCTTCTTGTGGTCGGTGGTGGTCAGCCAGTCCACGACCAGCCGTCCGCGCCGCCTGGTCCGCACCGCTCGTGCCGTCGCCTGCACGGTCTGCGTCCCCATCGCTCGCCCCTTCGCTCGGCTCACGCCATGATGCTCGCGCCGTCGTGCGCGGCGACAGGGGGCGTAAGGGGGTTCTGTGCCGGAACCGTGTATTTCTTATGCGGTGTCAGCTTCCCCGGGCCTGTCCTGTATCGGCGGGCAAAGGGGCCGCGGCACGTTCTTCGGCAAGCCTTCTCGCAGGCTTTTCGGGGAAGTCGGGCGACACGCGGAAATCACGTTCGAATACCCGCGGAAGGGCTAGGGAAACGCCCGTCCGTGTGACGCAGCGCGAGGGAAACGCGGACCGTGATCCTGTGACAGAAGCGTGACAGGAGGGGGGCCGGGTCCGGACTTCCGTGGCTGCCGGGCAGGGCCTAGCGTGGCGCCATGGCACCCATTCCCACACCGTCCGCCGAACCCGACGACAGCCCGGACACCTATGTCGGCCTCGACTCCGCCGCCGCCGAACGGATCGCGCGTGAGCGGGGCTGGTCGACGGTCCGGTCGCTGCCGCCGGGGGCGATCATCACGATGGAGTACCGCGCGGGCCGGCTGAACTTCGAGGTGAAGGACGGCGTCGTCGCGCGGGCCTGGAAGGGCTGAGTTCTCCTGTACGACGACGAAGGCCCCGGCTCCTTCGGGA